>DASTBR010000196.1:0-6091 GCA_035711945.1 Dehalococcoidia bacterium | reverse complement strand
CAAGGACTTGATCCTGGGAATCATCGGGCAGCTTGGTGTCGACGGCTGCAATGGACACGTCGTCGAGTACGCGGGGGAGGCGATCGAAGCGCTGCCGATGTCGGGGCGGATGACGATCTGCAACATGTCGATCGAGATGGGCGCCCGCGCTGGAATGATCGCTCCGGACGCGACGACCTTCGCCTACGTGGAAGGTCGCGAGCGTGCACCGAAAGGCAAGGCGTTCGAACGCGCGGTGGAGCGCTGGCAACGGCTGCCGACTGATGACGAGGCAACATTCGACCGCGTGGTAGAGTTCGACGCTGCAGCACTGGCGCCGCTGGTTACGTGGGGCACCAACCCGGCGATGGTTGTGCCGGTGAGCGGCAAGGTACCTTCGCCCGACGACTTCAGCTCGCCGGCTGACCAGGCAGCGGCTGAGAAGGCACTGGCCTACATGGGCCTAAAAGCAGGAACACCGATTGAGGAGATCCGGCTGGACACTGTCTTTATCGGCTCCTGCACAAACTCGCGGATCGAAGACCTTCGCGCCGCGGCGGCCATCCTGCAGGGCCGCAAAGCGCGGGAGGGCCTGCGGGCGATGGTGGTGCCGGGGTCGTATGCCGTGAAGGCGCAAGCCGAAGCTGAGGGTCTCGATGAGGTCTTCCGAAAGGCAGGCTTCGATTGGCGTGAGGCCGGCTGCTCGATGTGCCTGGGGATGAATCCTGACATCCTGCAGCCCGGCGAGCGTTGTGCGTCGACATCGAACAGAAACTTCGAGGGACGCCAGGGCAAGGGTGGCCGGACGCACCTGGTTAGCCCGGAGATGGCGGCCGCGGCGGCGGTGGCCGGGCACTTCGTCGATGTCCGCGACTGGAAGAACTGATCGTGGCGGAGCCGCGCGCCGGCCGGCCACATATGCCCGGCTACGGCGTTCCGGCCACGATGGAGGGTGCGCTGCCGTGGAGCTGGGCGCAGGAGCGGTTGGAGAAGTCCAGAAACTACTGGGTGTGCAGCACCCGTCCTGATGGCAGGCCGCACGCGATGGCGGTCTGGGGAGCGATGGTCGGAAACGACTTTTACTTCAGCACGGCCGATGGCTCCATCAAGGCGCGCAACCTGGACAGCGACGCCCGCTGCACCGTCTGTACGGAAAGCGCCGACGAGGCGGTAATCCTCGAGGGCAGCGCCACGCGTGCGAGCGACAGGCCAGCGCTCGAGCGCTTTGCAGCGAGTTACCGAGAAAAGTACGACTTCCCATTAAACCTCGACGCCCCACCGGGGCCGATCTGGGTTGTGAAGCCGGAGAAGGTGTTCGGGTTCATCGAGCACGAATCGCAGTTCAGCAGCACGGCGACGCGCTGGACGTTCGACGGCGCCAGCTAATGGAAGCGTTCAAGAAGATCACGGGAATCATCGCTCCGCTAGACCGCGTCAACGTCGATACAGACCAGATCATCCCGAAGCAGTTCCTGAAGCGGATAGAGAAGACGGGCTTCAACGACGCCTTGTTCTACGACTGGCGGATCAAGCCTGACGGCAGCCCTGACCCGGACTTCGTGCTGAATAAGGAGCCCTACACCCAGGCTTCGATCCTCGTGGCGGGCCGGAACTTCGGCAGCGGATCTTCGCGTGAGCACGCTCCCTGGGCTCTGAAGGATTTCGGCTTCCGCGCGATCATCGCGCCCAGCTTCGCCGACATCTTCCGCAACAACTGCTTCCAGAACGGCCTCTTGCCGATCGAGCTGCCGGAAGAGGCGGTTAACGAGCTGATCGAGCGGGCCCAGAAGTACCCGGGCTACAGCCTGACTATTGACCTGGAGAAGAACGAGATCTCGGACGACGAGGTGTTCTTGATGAAGTTCGAGGTTGACGATTTCCGGCGATATTGCCTGCTGAATGGGCTGGACGACATCGCGATGACGCTGCAGCACGAGGAGAAGATCGAGGCATTCGAGGCGCGGCGCGAGCAGGCCGCCGCTTCACGCTAGCCCAGAAGCTCGTCGGGCCGATACGTAGGAGTAAGCAGCGCTCCTCGCACGCGCTGTTGCTTATCCCAGGTCACGAGGTCCCAACCAAGAAGTCGGGCAGTTGCGACGTAGAACGCATCGCCAGTCTTGAGACGCACTTCAGCCGCAACATGCCTGACGCGGTTGATCATTTCTGAATCGATGGGCAAGAGATTGGGCTGAACCAGGGCCGCGATGAAGTCGGAGGCGTCGAGTGCATCATCGTGTCCCGGAGTCGCACGAGCAACCGCGGCCGCGACCTCGACTGGAAGAAGTGCCGGGGCAGCGAACTCGCTTTCCCGAAGCCGAGCCGGCGTGAGCCACCTTTCGGTGGCTTTGTGGTTCGTATCATCCTCACGCAACCAGCTCACCCATACGCTCGCGTCAACGACGAACACCCAACTACAGATCGCGTCGTTGCTCGGCGACAGCATCGGCGGCTGAGAGATCTTTGGGCTGCCAGTGCGCGGTGATCCTTCGCCGC
Organism: Dehalococcoidia bacterium; assembly: GCA_035711945.1. Classification (GTDB taxonomy): domain Bacteria; phylum Chloroflexota; class Dehalococcoidia; order WHTO01; family WHTO01; genus DASTBR01. Next base: position 3,619 of record DASTBR010000196.1, on the reverse strand, counting down.
AGGTCGTTCAGGTCGGTCCAGAACGCTTCGTCGAGCTCACGGGGCGGGCCCGCAGGGCCAAGCGTGGCCACCACCTCCCCTCGATAGGTAATCGAATAGGAGGCTCTCTCCTCTCGGATGTGCCGTATGATCTCGCTGGCTTTCGCCTTTAGCTCGCGGACGCCGATTTCTTCTCTCTTCTCCTCCACGCAGCCTCCAGTGACCACAGTTGTGACTACATCTTACTGCCTCGAGTTTGTCGTTTTCATACGCTGACGGTTTAGGTTCCAGCAACGTAGCGCCATAACTATCGACAACAGCCAATTGCTCGAGAAGTTGCACTTTTGTTCCGGTTTGGGCATACAATGCGAGCGTCCGGCGGCGGCAGGTTAGCAGGAGGCGATTCTTGGTAGCACAAGCCAGCACGGCGAGCGAGAGGGGAACCGAGGCGAGGCCCTCGCTGTTCATGGAGCAGCGGGCCGGCCTGGAGTTCATGCAGCTGATGACCAGCCCTGTTTACTACGGCTGGGGTGTGGCAAGGGGCGCCGGGGCGCCGGTCATGGTCATCCCGGGGTTTATGGGCTCCGACCGGTATCTCACTGTGCTACGCGGGTGGCTACGACGGACCGGTTACCATCCGCACCGCTCTGGCATCTGGCTGATGGCCGGATCGCCGTACGACCTGATGGCGAGAATCATCGCTCGCGCTGAGGAGATCCATACGCTTGAGGGCCGACGAATCAAGGTCATCGGGCACAGCATGGGTGGGATTATGGCTCGCATCCTGGCGCGGCTTCGTCCCGACATGATCGAGCAGGTGATCACGCTGGGCTCACCGCTTAGCGAATACCCCAGGCAAGCAGCGCATCCCATGGTGCAGGTGGCGGCCGAATTTGTTGTCCGCGACCGTTCGATCCCGCTGGAGATGGAGCGCGGGTTGATGGGTCTGCTGGCCGACCCGCTGCCTGCGGACGTGCGGATGACGGCGATCTATACCAAGCAGGACCCGATCGTCGACTGGCGGGCCTGCATCGACCCCGACCCGCGGGCGGAGTCGATCGAAGTCTGCGGGACGCACACGGGGTTGTCTTGGAACAGCCAGGTGTACAGGCACCTTGGCGAACTGCTGGCTGCCTAGATCTTTAGCTGCCGCTTGAAGCGGCGCCGCGGCGGAAGCCCTCGATGAAGGGAAGGCCCTGGCCCATCATCACGTCAAGAAGTCCGGGCGCGAGGGTGTTGACGAAGTTGATCGCCTGCGCGTCCAGGGCCATGACAATCTCCGGCTGAGGCAGCAGGGCGTTCTGGACGAGCAACCGTGCGAGCTCCTGTGCCGGCATCTTCGGCACGATGTCCGGCATCTCCAGGCCGGTCTGGTTGTTAGCCGAGTCGAAGATCTCGGTCTCGACAAGCCCGGGGAAGACTGTGGTCACGTCGATCAGCTCAGACATCACCTCTGTCCTCAAAGCCTCGGAGAAGCCCGCCAGGGCGAATTTGCTGGCGCAGTAGGCGGTCTCGTAGGGCACGCCTCGCTTGCCAAGGATCGAAGAGACGTTGACGATCAGACCTCCGCTGTCCTGCGAACGCATGACCGGCAGAACGGCCCGGCAGGCATAGACGGCGCCCCAGAAGTTTGTGTCCATCACGCGTTGGAAGTCATCGATCGATTGCTCAGCGAACGGCGCGGCTATGCCGATACCGGCGTTGTTGATCAGCGTGTCGACCCTGCCGAAGTGGCCGCGAGCCTGATCGATGAGGGCTTCGACTTGCTCCTGGTCAGAGACGTCTGCGGGTACGCCGAGGGCTTCGCCGCCGGTTGACGTGATCTCGCCAACGAGTTCGTCGAGCCGTTCCTTCCGCCGGCCGGCGACGACGACGGATGCGCCGGCTTTGGCGAACTCAGTGGCGGTCGCGCGTCCGATGCCACTGGAGGCGCCAGTGACGACGACTATGGTCCCTCGGACGCGTCGAGCCGGCATAGTTCAGGACTTCTTGGTGGAGCGCCTGGCAGTCGATCGCTTCGCTGTGGAGCGCTTTGGCTTCGAGGCACTCGTGCTGGTAGTGCGCTTACGAGTCGTGGTCGTGGACTTACGAGTTCCAGATGATGACGGCTTGCTGGACCGCGCCTGGCGGGCGGCACTGGCGCGGCCAGCGGCAGAACGCTCAACACTGCCGGCAGCCTGTTCTGCAGAGGCAGCGCCGCGCCGGGCCGTTCCGGCCACCGAGGCTCCAGCACTTGTTACGGCCTCAAGCCAGAGCTGATAGGCGCGACCCTGGGCTTCGGCAAGCCGGCTCAATGAGTCCTGGAGCTCGCGACTGTCTGTAGCTCCGACCATCGCCAGGGGCAGTCGCATCCAGGCCATGGCCACGGAGAAAGAGGCCTCGCTGAGCTCGCGGTAGATCTCCATCCCTTCGCCGGCCAGGCCACTGCGCATGCCAGTGGGAAACTGGCCGAACCATGAGCCTGTGGTTTCACCCCAGCTGCGAGCGGCGTTGTTCCAGAAGTCCTGCGCCTGCCGCCAGCCTTCGAAGAGCGCCTGTTGGCCGGCTTCCCACATTTGTGTCCCCGCGCGCATTTGATCTCCACTCGGCGCCATAGATCCTCCTGCCGCACTACCGGCCCGCGCATTGTCAGCCTGAGCCGGCAATTAGTCAACGGCGACGGTTGGCGTGGAAGTGTAACGGTTGCCATACTGGCAAGGCCGCGCAGGCGAGGAGAGCGAATTGCAGAAGCTGAAGCCGAAGATCGAGGCGAACTACCCCCGCTCAGTGAAGCTGGATAGCGACACGCTGACTCTGCGGCTAATGACGGCTGATGACTCTGAGCGGATGCTTCAGTTCGCGCGCGACCTGCCGCCTGAGGATCTGCTTTTCCTGCGCATGGACGTCACCAAACCAGAAGGCATCCAGCAGTGGGTGAACAACATCAAGGGCGGGCAGACTGTCTCAGTCCTTGCCGACATCAACGGTGAGATAGCGGGCTACGCCAGCCTGCACCACAACGAGGTGAGCTGGCAGCGTCATCTTGGAGAGATCCGTCTGCAGGTGTCGCAGCGACACCGCTCACGAGGGCTGGGCCGAATCCTGGCCAGCGAGGTCTTCCAGGTGGCGCGAGAGCTCGGCCTGCGCAAGGTCGTGGCTCAGATGACCCCCGATCAGAAAGGCGCCACGGCGACGTTCGAACGGCTGGGCTTTCAGCCGGAGGCGCTGCTGCAGGACTTCGTGATCGACCGCGGGCAGCGGACACGCGACCTGGTCGTCATGTCGTACGACATGACCGGGCTCACAGACCGCGTCGACTAAGTAGTAGCCGCAGTCTTGCGGCGGGCCGGCGTTTTCCTTGAGCTGCGCGCCTTTGGCTTCGACCGCTTGGAGATAGACGCCTTTGCCGACGCGGCTGCGGTCCTGCCATTGGAGCGGCGGCCAGTCGACACACGCTTGCCGGCCCTTGGCTTCGCCACGGGAGCCTTCGCCTTCGCCGGCGCGGCTGCGGCCCTGCCGTTGGAGCGGCGGCTAGTCGACACCCGCTTGCCGGCCTTTGGCTTAGTCGCGCGAGTCTTCGCCTTCGCGGGCTCGGGCGCTGGCGCGGGTGGCTCTGCTGCTGCAGCGGCTTTCTGTGCTGCTTCGAGGATCTCGGCGAAGG
>DASTBR010000195.1:0-11696 GCA_035711945.1 Dehalococcoidia bacterium | reverse complement strand
GCCGTCTGGCGATAAATCGGCCGCCGCAGCCCCAGTTCCCGGATCACGGCTCCCGGCCGCAGGTCGAAGACGTCGCGCACAGCGTCCGTAATCTTGTGCGGCTCGATCGAATGCGTACCCCATGCCTCAACCGAGATCGAGATCGGCTCGGCAACACCAATTGCGTACGACAGCTCAACCTCGGCACGCTCGGCCAGCCCTGAGGCCACGATATTTTTGGCCACCCAGCGCGCCGCGTATGACCCTGTGCGGTCGACCTTCGTCGGGTCCTTGCCTGAATACGACCCACCCCCGTGCTTGGCCGCACTGCCGTACGTGTCGACGATGTTCTTGCGCCCCGTCAGACCAGAATCTCCGGCCGGACCGCCGAGCACGAAGCGCCCCGAAGGGTTGATGAAGAAGCGCGTGTCCTCGGCGCCGCGGTAAAGCCCCGTCGGCTGCAGAATCGGCTCGACCACCTGGGCGATCACGTCTTGCTGGATCTGCTCTTGCGTCACCTCCGGGTCGTGCTGCGTCGAGATAACGACCGCGTCGATTCGCCCAGGCTTGCCATGGTTGTACTCGATCGTCACCTGCGACTTGCCGTCGGGCCCGAGGTAGGCCAGCTCGCCGTCCTTGCGCACCGCCGACAGTCGCCTCACCAGCCGGTGCGCCAACGAGATCGGCAGCGGCATCAGCTCCTCGGTCTCGTTGCAGGCGAAGCCGATCATGTGGCCCTGGTCGCCCGCCCCGACGTCGAGGTCAGGCGCCATCTCCTCGTCGCCCACCCGAGCCTCGTAGGCGGGGTCGACTCCGCCCTTGATGTCCGGGCTCTGCTCCTTCACCGAGACCAGGACGCCTACGCTCTCGTGGTCGAAGCCGTAGTGCGGCTTGGTGTAGCCGATGTCCCTGATAACCCCGCGTGCGATCGCCTGGAAATCCACGTAGGCCTGCGTGGTGATCTCCCCGAAGACGAAAAGCAGCCCGGTCGTCGCCGCGGCCTCACAGGCCACGCGCGCCATCGGGTCCTTCTCCAGGATCTCGTCGAGGATCGCGTCGGCGATCTGGTCGCAGACCTTGTCCGGATGTCCTTCGGTCACCGACTCCGAGGTGTGCAGGTGACGCGGTGAGATTGCAAAAGTTGTCGACATTAGCCCTCCGTAGGCTCAATGAAGGCACGCTTCTGGCGTACCTGTTGGTTTAGGTTCCGCTCTCCCAGGAGGACAGGTACTTCACCTGCTCCTCGGTCAGAGTGTCAATGCTCATCCCCATCGACTCCAGCTTGAGGCGCGCGACCTCCTGGTCGATTTCCGTCGGCACGCTCATCACGCCCAGCGGCAGCTTGTCAGCGTTCTGCGCCATGTACTCAGCGCACAGCGCCTGGTTAGCGAAGCTCATGTCCATCACGGCCGCCGGATGACCCTCGGCCGCGGCCAGGTTGATCAGCCGCCCCTCGCCCAGCAAGAAGATCTTGCGGCCGTCCATCAGCTTGTACTCCTGCACGTTGTCGCGGACGCGGCGGTTGGCCTCGCTCATCGACTCCAATGCGCCGATGTTGATCTCGTCGTTGAAATGGCCCGAATTGGCCACGATAGCGCCGTCCTTCATCGCCTCCAGGTGGTGCCGGTCGATCACGTTCACATCCCCCGTCAACGTGATGAAGATGTCGCCGACCTTCGCGGCCTCGGCCATCGGCATAACACGCAGGCCGTCCATCACGGCCTCGATCGCGCGTACCGGCTGCACCTCGGTGACGACGACGTGCGCGCCCATGCCCCGTGCCCGCGTCGCCACGCCACGGCCGCACCAACCGTACCCGGCAATCACGACAGTCTTGCCCGCCCAGAGGACGTTCGTCGCCCGCGTAATGCCGTCAAGCGTGCTCTGACCGGTCCCGTAGCGGTTGTCGAAGAAGTGCTTCGTGTCCGCCTCGTTGACCGCGATGATCGGGTATTTCAGCGCCCCGTCCTGGTGCATGGCACGCAGCCGGATGACGCCCGTCGTCGTCTCTTCCATCCCACCGACGATTTCTGGGATAAGGTCGGTTCGCTCGCGGTGCACGCGCGCTACCAGGTCGGCTCCGTCGTCGACAGTCACGTGCGGACGGTGCTCCAGGCACGAATCGATGTGGCTGTAGTAGGTGGCGTTGTCCTCGCCGTGAACGGCGTACGTCCGGATGTCGTAGTAGTGGACCAACGCGGCGGCTACGTCGTCCTGCGTTGACAGCGGGTTCGACGCGCAGAGTGCCAGGTCGGCGCCGCCATCCTTCAGGGTCAGCATCAGGTTCGCCGTCTCTGTAGTGACGTGCAGGCAGCACGACATGCGCATGCCCTTGAGCGGCTGCTCCTTGGCGAAACGTTCCCGGATCAATGCCAGGACTGGCATCTCCCGGGCGGCCCACTCAATGCGTGACAGTCCTTCCTTGGCCAGCCCCGGGTTGGCGATGTCGAACGGTGCGCTCTTTTGCGTGGTCAAATGGTTCTCCTCGATGGAGGCTGCTCTGGCCCGGCGTCGGCCGGGCTCGTCAGCTGAAATCAATGACGGTCAGGGCAATCTCCTCGAGATGACCTCGACGCTGTCTTCCCTGGCAGGGTGAGATCGCGCCCGCGATCGGGCCAGGAAACGCCTTACCCGCGAGCTCAGGCCGCTCACGTCCTTACGGACCGCGGCCGCCTCTATCAGGCGGCCTTGCTCACGATAGCCCAGCTTGCGGTAAGCGGCCACAGCCGGCACGTTGCGCGGGTCGACCGTCAGCACGACGTCGTGACACGACTTAAGCAGCTCCTGCGTCACCGCCGCCGTCACGGCCTTGGCGTAGCCCATGCGCCGGCGCGCAGGGTGCGTGAATACGTTACCCACGACCGCGATGCTCGAGCTCGGTGCGACGACGTGCGTTCCCGCAGCCGCGATCAAGCGCCGGCCCTCAAAGATACCGAAGTAAACCCCATCCTCCAGATGCCAGCTGGTGTAGAACGTCGCGCCCCCTTCGCTGCCGTAGAGGTAGTTGAGGTCGCGGACGTCCAGCGAGCGCAGCCTGCGCGGCGGGTAGTCGCCGGGTCCGTCGACGAAGGTCTCGCGGCTCACCGCCATCCGCATCATCACCTGCTCCTCCGACATGAAGAAGTGGTTCTTTACCACCTGGAGATGCTCGGGCCGGCAGCTTACGAACGTGCGCAGAGGCCCGGGATGCAAGGCCAGTCCAGCCTCAACGGCCGGGACATCGCCGTGGGTGAACAGTGCGTCGCCCAGGCCACCGCGAGAGTGCAGGATCAATGCGCTGCTCTGTTCCGACTGGATCAGCCACCAGTCGGAGAGATGAAAGTAGCTCTGTTCCAGCTGGCCCAGTGCGTAGGCGGCGTAGCTGCGATCGGAGTCGAGGAGCTGTTTTATCTGCCGTTCGTCGCTGAGCAGCCGCACGCGGTACTCCACCGGGGGACTTGTAGCGCCGGCGCGCGGCAGTTCCCGTTCCATCGCACCTATCAGTATCGGCCACGAGGCCGCGCGGCCGCAGGCGAGGGAATCGGGAGGGCCGCCGCTGGTCCGCTAAGCGGGCTCTCCCGGCGCACCACGGTCGCGAGGCGACCGTCAGGGAGCGCAGCGTGGCCCTCCGACATTAGAGATGCACTCAGGACACGAAAACTTGCGCCGCTATGACCCATCTCACAATTTTTCTCATCAGTCCTCTATGCTCCTGGCGTACAATCGTCTTGAACGAGTGTTCTCTTCGCCCGCACGCGGAGGTACCAGGAGGACGATATGCCACGATCCATGTGGAAGGGCGCCATCAGTTTCGGGCTGGTGACCATCCCGATCCGCCTTTACACCGCCACTTCCGAAAAAGACGTCCGCTTCCACCTGCTGCACGAGAAGTGCCACACGCGCATCAAGCAGCAGCGCTACTGCGCTTACGACGACGAGGTCGTCCCCTGGAACGACGTTGTCCGCGGCTACGAGCTGACTGCCGACGAGTTCGTCGTCATGGACGACGCGGACTTCGAGAAGGTTCCGGTCGCCACGACCCACACAATCGACATCAGCGACTTCGTCCAGGCCGAGGACATCGACCCCATCTACTACGACTCGACCTACTACGTCGAGCCCGAGGAGATCGCCGGTAAGCCCTACGCCCTGCTGCGCGAGGCGCTGCAGAAGACGAAGCGCGTCGCCATCGCCAAGGTGGCCCTGCGCCAGAAGGAGCAGCTGGCTACGCTGCGCGTCAACGACGACGGCGTCATCGTCATGGAGACGATGTTCTACCCCGACGAGATCAGGGAAACCGAAGAGCTCGAAATCCCCACCGCGCGGACCAAGATCTCCGACCGCGAGCTCGACATGGCCACTTCGCTCGTCGACATGCTGAGCGGGCCCTTCGAGCCTGAGAAGTACCGCGACGAGTATCGCGATGCGCTGCTCGAAGTCATCGAGGCCAAGGCCGAGGGCAAGCAGATCAGGAAGCCTGCGCCGGCCCCTGGCAAGGTCACCGACCTCATGAGCGCCCTGCGTCAGAGCATCGAGGCCGCCAAGAGTGGCAAGGATGGCGCGAAGGCCGAAGAGGAGCCGGCCGCCGAGAAGAAGGCAGCCCCGAGAAAGAAGGAGCGAGCGCGTAAGGCTGGATGACCCTCGAGACGCCTCCCCGCCCGTCGACCCTGACCCTGGCCCAGCAGAAGCTGCTGCGGCCGATGCTCCCGGTTCGGGCAACTGATCTCTTTGACTCTGAAGATCACCTCTTCGAGCTCAAGTGGGGCGGCGTCCGAGCCCTCGCCTTTATCGAAGGCTCACGCCTGAGCCTGGTCGGCGCCAACGGCCGCGACATCACCGAGTGGTACCCCGAGCTTCAGTCGCTGCCGCGCCAGGTACGCGGCCGCACCGCCGTCCTCGACGGCGAGATCGTAGCCCTCGGCAAGGAGGGCTATCCGAACTTCGAGCTCCTGCGCGAGCGCATCCAGGTCTTCGGAATCAAACCGCCCGTCGAGCAACACGACTCGGCCCTTGCCGGCGGCCTGTCCTACCAGGCCTACGATGTCCTCATCGCTGGCGGTCGCACTATGCTCGACCGGCCCCTCTGGCACCGCAAGAACATCCTCCAGAACCTCGTTTCGCCCTCGACCATCGGCCAGGCCACCGACTTCATCGAGACCGAGGGCGTCGCCTTCTATGAGGCCGCCCGCGAGCACAAGCTCGAGGGAATCGTCGCCAAGCGCAAGGAAAGCGAGTATCTGCCCGGCGAAGCCTCGGACGACTGGCAGGAGCTGAGGATCGTCGAGAGCGGAGACTTCGTGATCGGCGGCTACAGCTTCGGCGGGCGCCTGCGGCCTGGTCAGGGCACGCCCCGCCGCCAGAGCAAGCGCGAGCCCTTCTCAGAGCTCTTGATCGGCGCCTACGACCGCAGCGGCGATCTCCACCACGTCGGTAACGTCAGCGGGCCGTTCACGCTGGGCGAGGCGGCGCTCGTGCTGCAGTTCATGACCGACCAGCACACATCCGACTGCCCCTTCGTCGAGGCGCCCGAGCTGCCGCGCTTCATCCACTGGTGCCGCCCCGAGCTCGTTTGCCGCGTCCGCTTTAGCGAGTGGACGCGCGACCGCCAGCTTCGCTTCCCCTATTTCATCGCCCTGCGCCCCGACCTCGTCCCCGCTGACTGCGACCTCGAACCCGACTAGGCTGGCGGAATCTCCGCGCAGGCGATGTAATTGCCGATGTTCTCGACCGACTCGTGCACGATGATCACGAACGGCCCGTTCTCGCTTCCCTGCAAGTCCGACACCCCGAACGGGACAATGCTCTCCGACAGGCCGTCGGTCACGAGGTTGAGGTCGACGATGATGTCACCCGCTTCCAGGCAGGTCCCGGCATCGACGTGAATATGCGCCGGGTGCGGCCCCGGGAACTCTGAGTCAGCGATCTCGATCACTACTTCGCTGGTCCCATCACCGTTGTCGAAAAAGTCGACGTCTCCGCTGACACCGGACTCGTTCAAGGCCTGCAACGGCAGAGTCAGTTCCGGTTCCGGCTCGCCCGCTCCCTCCGTGGGCTCCTCAGTTGGCTCGCCCGTCGGTTCTTCGGTTGGCTCTTCGGTCGGTTCCTCGGTTGGCTCCGAAGTCGGACTCTCGGTTGCCGTGGCTGTTTCGGTCGCCTCCTCTATCTGTACGTCGTCGTCGTCATCCCAGGGCTCGACTATCAGTGCGACCACGATCACGACGACCAGGGCGAGGCCACCCCCGATCAGTCCGTATACCCACCAGGGTCTGTCAGTCATGGGGAGGTCCTCCTTCGGTTAACTGCAGGGAGCCTTAACCCGCTACGTTACCAGTTCCCGCCGGAGGATGCTTCTGCCCTCCGGGCCAAGACAAGGAAAGGGCCGGTCGTGGCTGACCGGCCCCCTCTGATGCCTGCTCGTGCCGCTCTAGGCGGGCGGGATCTCCGCGCAGGCGATGTAATTACCGATGTTCTCGACCGACTCGTGGACGATGACCACGTGCTCGCTCGCCTGGATGTCCGCCAGGGCGAAGTCGACAGTGGTCGTCGACGTGCCGCCCTCCACGGGCGTAAGGTCGGCGATGATGTCGGCCGCGTCGAGACACTCACCTGGATCGACGTGGATGTGCGCCGGGTGTGGCACAGTCTGGTCGTCGCCTTCCAGCGTGAGCACGACGTCGGTTGTGCCGTCGCCGTTGTCGGTCAGGCTCGCCGTTCCGCTGACGCCTGACTCATTCAAGGCTTCGAGCTGAAGCTCAATGGGCTCGGCGCCCGCAGGCTCCTCGGTGGCCTCTTCAGTCGCTTCTTCGGTTGCCTCTTCTGTAGCTTCCTCGGTGGCTTCCTCGGCAACGTCCGCATCGTCATCGTCGTCATCGTCTCCGCATGCCGCAAAAGCCAGCGACGCCGCGGCGACTGTGCCAAGGAACAAGTAGAACCAACGCTTTCCTGACAAGGGCTTCCTCCTAACTAATGCCTCTCTTGGTTAGACGGGGCCTTACCGTCCAGTACGCGCGCCCGGCGTGCGCGGATTTGTCAGGGGCGAGCGGGGTAGGGGGCGTATTGCATCCCATGTATCCGTGGGCATTGGGAGAAGTCTCGTGTAGGAGCGTATTGTATCCGCCCCTCTCGCACACATCAGATAGCGCGTGAGCTCCTGCTTGGGGAACGAACTCCCCTATCCGCCGACCGTAGCCCTCGTTCCTCGCGCCGCTATCACCCGCTCAACGAAGCCGGCGACCTTCCCGGCCAGCTCTGATCCGCCGTCTTCGAGCTGAAGCTGACTTCCCCACTTCTCCAGGCTGTCGATTTCCGCCTTGGGCACCAGCTGTTTGAAGATCTCGTCAGCCTCCTCCGAATCAGCGCCGGGGAAGCTCAGCATCCGCAGGTAGAGAACGGGGAACGACATGTCGAAACGCTCGCGGCTGAAGTCGGTTGTGCGTGCCCTCGACATGTACGCCTGCAGATGACCGCGGTCGAGCTCTCGCTCGATCTGCCTCCGTGCCGTCTGGATAAAGTCTTCGGAAGCGCCTTCCGCCTGCAGCTGGATCAACGCCGTCGACGGGCCGCTTGCCACCACGCCAAAGAGCGCATCCATTGAATCAGCCAGGGCATTCTTCCCCATGGCCCGGGCTGTCGCCGGCGTGGGAAAGAACCCGGCCAGGGTCACCGAGCGCGGCGGCTGCGGAAGGTTCTTCGCGACCATCAGGATGGCAAGCCCGGCTCCGCCTCCCATATCGATCACGTGATGGTGAGGCTTTATCGCCTCGAATAGGGCGCCGGTGACGCTACCCCCGCCCTTCGGTCCGTCGGCGCCCCGTCGCGTGGGCCACGGAAAAATGTCAACGGGAAGACGGGCCCGGAGTCCGTTCAAGAGCGCGATCGACCCGGGCCACTTGCTCCAGCTGTCTGGATGCGGCATGAACGGCGCTGAAACAAGCAGGAATCGGTCGTCCATCGACTGATTCTATCCACGGCATGCCCGCTGAGGCACGATATTGCTCACGCGCAAAGAGGAGCGGCCCCGATGGGCCGCTCCTCTGGTCGTAGCTGCGTTTTCGGAACTACCAGGCGTTGCCGTACGGCGGTCGCGCAGGAGGCGGAGGGGCCGGTGGGCCCTGCTGCTCCTGGTCGCCGCGCGGGCTGCTGCGGGGGCCAAACCGCGTGTTGCCCGTTCCACCGCCACCGCTTCGGCCGCCGCGGTAGTTTCCACCACCACCGCCGCCGCCGCGTCCACCGCGGTATCCGCCGCCGCCGTTACCACGGTCGCGGTTTCGATCGCGGTCGCGGCCGCCACGGCCACGTCCGCCACCACCGCCGCCGTCACGGCGCTCGCGCGGCTGGCGGTCATCGCCGCCCTCGCCGGGACGGCGTCCGCCGACTGTCCGCGGCGCCTCGGTGGCGCCCTCGAGGACGGCTCGCCGCGACAGGTTGACCCTGCCCATCGAGTCGACCTCTGTAACCATCGCCATCACCTCGTCGCCCACCTGCACCACGTCCTCGACTGTCGGGACGCGGTAGTCTGCCAGCTCTGAGATGTGGATCATGCCTTCCTTGTTCGGCAGGTACTCCACGAACACGCCGAAGTTCATCAGCCGCGTCACGCGGGCGTTGTAAATCGCGCCGATCTCGGCTTCCTTCGTCATACCCTCGATGATCTCGATCGCCCTGCGCGCCGACTCCTCGTTCGTCGCACCGACGAACACTGTGCCGTCGTCCTCGATGTCGATCGAGGCCTTGGTCTCCTCGGTGATCGAGCGGATCATCTTGCCGCCCGGGCCGATAACCGCGCCGATCTTCTCCTGCGGGATGTTGATGCGGTACATGCGCGGGGCGTGTGCTGACATCTCTGTCCGTGGCTCGGTGATGGTCTCGGCCATCTTGCCCAGGATGAACAGTCGTCCATCCTTCGCCTGCTTTAGCGCCTGCTCCATGATCTCGAAGCTGAGGCCGACGATCTTGATGTCCAACTGCACCGCCGTGACGCCCTCGGCCGTCCCGGCGACCTTAAAGTCCATGTCACCCATCGCGTCCTCGATGCCAGCGATGTCGGTCAGCACGGCGTAAGCGCCGTTCTCACCGGTTATCAGGCCCATCGCCACGCCGGCTACCGGCGCCTTGATCGGCACACCGGCGTCCATCAGGGCCAGGGTGCTGCCGCAGACGCTGGCCATCGAGCTGCTGCCGTTGGACTCCAACGTCTCGGAGACCAATCGCAGTGTGTAGGGGAACTCGTCGACGCTCGGGATAACCGGGTCGAGCGCGCGTTCGGCGAGCGCGCCGTGGCCGATGTCGCGCCGGCCCGGTCCGCCCATGCGGCGGACTTCACCAACCGAGAACGGCGGGAAGTTGTAGTGGTGCAGGAAGCGCTTCGACTCCGCAGGGCCTATCGTGTCCAGCCTCTGTGCGTCCCCGACTGTACCGAGCGTCAGCACGCTCAGGACCTGGGTCTGGCCGCGCGTGAAGAGTCCGGTACCATGCGGTCGCGGCAGAATACCCACCTCGCACGTAATCGGGCGGATCTCCTCGCGCTGCCGGCCGTCTGGCCGGATGTTGCGGTCGATGATGTTGGTGCGTACGCGCTTCTTGACTTCCGACTCGAACGTGCTCAGCAGCACACCCTTGTCGTAGCTCTCGCCGTGCGCCTCGAGCAGCTCCTTGCGGAAGTCGGCCAGCGCGTCCTCACGCTCGTGCTTCTCAGCGCCTTCCAGCGTCTTCGACAGCTTCTCGTCGACGAAGCTGGAGACGGTCGACACGAGGTCGGCGGGCGTCTCGGCCGGCGTGAACGCCATCTTCGGCTTGCCTGCCAGCTTCACCAGCTCGTCGATCTTCTCGATGATCTTCTGGTTGACCTCATGGCCTTTCTTGATCGCCTCGAGGACGATCTCCTCGCTTACTTCCTTGGCGCCGGCCTCGACCATCGCCACGGCGTCGCTCGTGCTTGCCACGACGAGGTCGAGCAGGCTGGTCTCACGCTGCTCGAAGGTCGGGTTAATCAGGTATTCGCCCTCGGGCGTGTAGCCGACGCGGCAGGCGCCGATCGGTCCGTCCCAGGGGATGTCCGACAGCGCCACGGCAGCCGAAGCGCCGTTGATCGCGAAGACGTCGTAGTCGTTCTCCTGGTCCGCCGAGAGGATCGTGCAGACGATCTGCACCTCGTTGCGGTAGCCCTTCGGGAAGAGCGGCCGCAGCGGCCTGTCCGTCAGACGGTCCGTCAGGATCGCGTCCGTGCTCGGCCGGGCCTCGCGCCGGAACCAGCCGCCCGGGATCTTGCCCGCGGCGTAGTAGCGCTCCTCGACTTCCACGGTCAGCGGGAAGAAGTCTGTGCCCTCGCGTGGCGAGTCGGTTCCGGTGGCCGCGGCGAGGACGACGGTCTCGCCGTACGTCAGCGTCAGCGACCCGCCCGCCTGCTTGGCCAGCTTGCCCGTCTCCAGGCGCAGGGTCTTGCCGCCGATTTCTGTTTCTAGTTGATGTACCAATGTTTCTCCTTCAGTCGCTCCTTGCGACTTCGGTCGCCTTTTGCGACCTCACGGCCGCGGCTTGCGACCTCACGGCCGCTGCTTGCGGCCTCACGGTCCGTTGTTAGGACCAATCGTTTCGCCTGACGTCCGCGTCGTTGTTCCAGCGGTCCGTCCAATTCATCGCCAATCTCCGGGCGGTTTCCTCCTCGCCCCTTCTACCTCGGCCTGGCCGAGGCTCCCGTATGCGGGTATGGGGTCACTCTTTCTTCTGCCTGCGGCAGCGCACTAGTTAGCCGATCTCACGGCTGTTGCCCGTTCGGGCCCTGCTCAACGCGCCTTAACTTCGGGAAACCCGCGTTATGAGTCGTCGCTGATACGAGAAAGCCTTCGCTCTATTTGCGAAGGCCCAAACGTGCCAGGAGCGTCCGATACCGCTGAACGTCCTCTTGCGCCAGGTATGCCAGCTGCCGCCTGCGGCGGCCAACCATCTGCAGCAGACCACGACGGCTGTGGTGGTCCTTCTTGTGAGTCCGCAGATGGTCTGTGAGGGTATTTATCTGTCGGGTCAGCAGTGCGATCTGCACCTCCGCCGACCCCGTGTCCCCGTCGTTTACGCGGTATTCGCTGACGACGGTCTGCTTCTCTTCCTTTGTGAGCATCTAGTCCCTGGCAGGACGTCCTTTCCTGTTTCCTCCCGATCTAACCATTCGATCCTACCATCGGCCAATTCCCCCCGCAATCGAGCGGCGCCGCTCCTGCCCCTTTGTAGTTGCGCGCCTAAGGCGCGCCTCCCCTTCGTATTCATGTCACTGGCCGAAGTATTGACGTATTCCGTGCAGCTGCGGGGTCTCTGCCGCCTACCGAAGGCAATCCCCCAACCGTGAGCCAATGCGTCGCCGTCAATCACCCGACAGCCGCCTGCCTCGCCTCGCCCTAGACACCTAACGATTTTTTCGTTAACCTCCGCTCGACGATGGAAACCGCGCTCAACCCCGCCCAGCGCATCATCGGCCGTTTTGGCGGCCAGAGTGCCCTGGGTCACTTGCTCGGCCGGCGCCAGAGCACCATCGAGCACTGGGCACAGACCGGAAGAATCCCGGCCCAGTGGCACCGCCCCCTCATGTCACTAGCCCAACAGAGAGGTGTGATCTTGGAAGCCAAAGATTTTGTAGCCGCCGAGCCCAATGACATCGCTCCCGCCGAAGGACGTCTCGGAATCCTCCTGGTCGGATTGGGCGCTGTCGCTTCGACCTTCATCGCCGGCGTCGAGCACGCCCGCCGCGG
>DASTBR010000194.1:0-7529 GCA_035711945.1 Dehalococcoidia bacterium | reverse complement strand
CCCAAAACCCGCTGGCGTAGCTCAGGGCCATGGCTACCAAAGTTCTGCGTCAGGAAGTCGTCGCTCAGCTCCGCAATCTGGCCCAGCGTCCGGATGCCCATTGCCTCCAGTCGCTGCTGGGCCTTGGGTCCGATTCCCGGCAGCTTTCGGATCGCCATCGGCGCCAGGAACGCAGCCTCCTCGCCACCCCTAACGTGGACGACCCCATCCGGCTTAGCCGCTGCCGAGGCCACTTTCGCGATGATCCTCGACGGCCCGATTCCCACCGACGCCGTGACTCCGACCGCATTCTTGATCCGTTCGCGCATCGCCACGGCCGCTTCTTGGGCGGGGCCATGAATCGGCTCGCAGCCCGTGTAGTCGATGTAGGCCTCGTCAAGACTGGTGGGCTCCACAAGGGGCGAGTAGTCACGCAGGACGCCCATGAAGGCCTTCGATGCCTTGCTGTATGCCTTGAAGTCGGGCGGCACAAAGACAGCGTTGGGACAAAGCCTGGCAGCCCGAGCAGCCGGCATCGCCGAATCGACACCAAATTGACGCGCCTCGTAGGACGCCGACAACACAACCCCACGCGAGCGAGCATCGCCCGAAACCACGACCGGCAACCCCTGCAGCTCCGGCCGCCGCGCGACCTCGACGCCGACATAGAAGGCGTCAAGGTCGACGTGGAGAATGATCCGGTTCACGTTCTCTCTCTGAGAACGTATTTTCTAGGATCGCGCGGACGATTGCTAGGCGGTCTCGTCCGGCGGAGTCGTGGGTGCGACCGGCGGCGTCTCCGCACCGTGAAGTGTGGCCGACTGGTCCATCGTCGGAGGTTCCGCCGATGTGTAGCCGGATGATTGCTTCTCAACACGCTTCCGCCAGAACATCAGCCCGGCGGCGATGGCAATGGCAATCGCTGCCAGCGCAGCCGTGAACTTGAGCACCCCGGCGACGAAACTGCCTACGCGAGCACCGAAGCTCTTCTTCTGCCGCCGGCTCTGGACGTCGGCAATGATGCGGTCGACGCGTTCGCGCACGCTGCTGGCGGCCTCGCCGGTCTTCTCGACGATCGTTGCAACGAGCGCTTCGACGTCGCCCTTGGCTTTGGAGATGTCCTTCTTGGAAAGCTGGCTCCAGTTGTCCTGCAGCCTCGAGGTGGCCTGCTTGAGCAGGTTGTTGTCGGCCATGGCTACCCCCTGTTGGAGCGGAGAATGAGGTCGAGCGACGGGGACGGCTCCAGTATAAGACGGTGCGCCGGGCCGGGGTTCAAAGCCGCCTCCGATGCTACGCTTGGCGAGGAGGAACAGGTATGCAGCAGACCGGCGTGCAGGCGATCGACGGCATCTTCGACGCCATCAACAGCCACGATCCCGCCGCTATGGCTCGCTTCTACCAGGATGGCGCCCGCGTCTGGCTCGTCGGCATCAAGAATGAGAAGACCCCCGGCGGCTTCGAGACGCACGCTCGGCTGCTGGCCGCCATGCCCGACAGCAAGATTGAAGTACTCGCCAGCGCCACCTCTGACGGTACGGTGTTCGTCGAGTGGAGCCGCGAGGGTACGCATACAGGCCAGTTCGAGCAGCTCGCTCCCACTAACAACACAGTCGTCCTGCGTGGCATCTCGGTCTTCATGCTGGCGGGCAGCAAGGTCGCCGAGGAGCGCATCTACGTCGATTCGCAGGACCTCTACGGCCAGCTTGCCGTCCCCCGCAAGCGCTCCTCCGCCGTCGGCTAGACTCGCGCAGTCAGATAGGCCACGGCCCCGGTTTGCCTCCCGGGGCGGCTGCTCATCTCCACAGCGATACGTTCCAGATGCTCCGAGGCCTCCAGTCCTAGCACGGCCCGAGCAGCCTCCTCGTAGGTCAAGGCCGTAGGATTGCCGCGCATCGTTAGCAATGAGGCTGTCTGCTCATGCGTCATGCTCCTCACCGCTGAAGTGAATTCGTATGACAGCTTGACCTCAGAGAACCCGGCTTTGAGAAAGTGCTTCACCAGGTCACGTTCGTCGAAAGCCATCATGGCCCTCTCGTGTTCCCAGTTCCCTCGAATGTGCTCGATGACTCGCTTGCGCTGACCCTCAATTTCGGGTGCGACCTTCATCTTGTTCCACGGCCCAAATGGACTCGCTCTGTTGATCGGCTCGAACACAGAGACGCGGCCACCCGGCCGAAGAACTCGCCGAAACTCTCGAATCGCCGATCGCTTGTCCTCGACGTAGATCAGCACCGACCGGGTGAGAACGCGATCGAATGAGCTGTCGGGAAAGGGAAGCGCGGTTGCCTCACCAACCACCGCGGCGACGCCCAGACTCTGGGCTCTGGCGGAGCGGCTGCACTCGCGAACGGCGTCCAGGGAGATGTCGCAGGCGAGCGCAAGACCATCGGCACCGATGCGGCGTGCCGCTTCCAGGCAAAGAAGGCCGGTGCCCGCGCCAACGTCCAGAACACGCTGGCCGCTCCGCAATCGGGCGCCCCTGAGGGTGCGGTTACGAACCCGATTGAGACTGGAATTTAGGCGCTTGACCTGCGCCTCAGAAAGACCTCGATAACGACCCTCGCGGAGCCAATGTGACCAGCGGTCCTCGCCTGATGCCATTGCCTGCGATTCCTAGTACTCCTGGCGCCAGCGGCCCCAGCGCAGCCGTTCCTGCGTCCCAGCGAAGAAGGCGTTCGCCAGCAGGGTCACGGCGCTGACGATCAGTGAGGCGAAGAACGCCGCCCAGAAGTCGTCGATGTCAAACTCGAGCCCGAAGACGCCGACCAGCCAGGCGGTCAACGCGAGCATTGCCATGTTGATGACGATCAAGAACAGACCGAACGTCAGGATGGTCAGCGCACAGGTCAGACAGGTGAGGATTGGGCGCACTGTGGCGTTGACGATGCCGAGGATCAGACCCGCCACCAGCCCAGACCAAAAGTCGCCGATTGTAACGCCCGGCACGATCTCGGCCGCAAGGAAGATCGCAACGGTGTTTACACCAACCGTGATCAGCGAGGCGAGCAAGAAAGAACGCCGGTCGGGATATCCCATCCGGCGCTCGTAGACCACCCAGCCCATGGCCGCGAGGTTACTTGCGGCGCTTCAGCTTTCGCAAGAAACCGCCGGCGTTTTCGATCTCCTCGGGCGTGATCTCGTCGAGGATCTTCTTTGGGCTCTCGCCTTTGCGCAGCCGCCGGCCGATAGCGATGCTCGCCAGCACCAGCACGCTCGTCGATATGACGGCGACAGACCCGATGAACTTGCGGTGACGCTTGGCGAAATCGGGGAACTTCTTGATCGCCGCGTGCGCCAGCTGAATGGCCTGGACGGAGCCGCCGTCAGGCTGCTCTCCAAAAGCCGCCGAGTCCTGTGGTTCCAATCCCGTTGGAAGCTCCTCGATATCAAGTTTCACTGTGGGCCGGCTGCCAAGCTCCCTGGCCATCAAGTTTTTCCCTTCTTGTGCGTCACTCGATCCTAACGAGGAAACCGTCTTACGGGTACGGCTTGTCCACATCCCCCTCGGCGGCTAGCCGATAGAGCGCAGCAGGTTGGCCATCTCAACCGCCGTACGAGCGGCATCGCGCCCACGGTTGCCATCACCGCTCGCCCGGGCGACTGCCTGATCGTCGTTTTCTGTGGTCAGGACGCCGAACACAACCGGCACGCCCGTGTCCAGAGCGGCCCGCGTGATCCCGTTCGCCACGGCGTTGGCGATGAATTCATCGTGCCGCGTCTCGTGCTTGATGATCGCGCCCAGGCAGATCACGGCGTCATAGCCCCCGCTGCCCGCCAGTTTGCTCGCCGCCAACGGGAGCTCGAACGATCCAGGCACATAAGCGACGTCGATGGCATGGGCCTCGACCCCCTGTCCAGCGAGAACTTCTTTCGCCCCTTCGAGCAGGCCATTCGTCACCTCAGAGTTGAAGCGTGCGACGACAATGCCTACGCGCAGCCCCCGCCCGTCTTGCGACCCCTCGAAGGCCCTTCCAGTTGCCGGTGCCTGCGCGCTCAGTCGGCGCCTGCCTCGACTAGCAGGTGGCCAAGCTTCGAGCGCTTGGTCTCCAGGTAGCGGACATTGTGGGCATTGGGAACCGTGACGAGCGGGACGCGCTCGACGACCTCAAGCCCGTAGCCCTCCAGGCCGGCGCGTTTCTTCGGGTTGTTCGTCAGAAGCCGCAGCTTCTGCGCGCCGAGGTCAACGAGGATCTGCATGCCGATGCCGTAGCCACGCTTGTCGGCCGGGAAGCCCAGGGCCTCGTTGGCCTCCACTGTGTCCATCCCGTCATCCTGCAGCGCGTAGGCCCGGAGCTTGTTGTGCAGCCCGATGCCTCGGCCCTCCTGCCGCATGTACACGAAGATCCCCTTGCCTTCTTCCGCGATCTGCCTCAGCGCCATCTGCATTTGCTCCCCGCAGTCACAGCGCATGCTGCCGAAGACGTCTCCGGTCACGCACTGGCTGTGGACCCGCACCAGGACAGGCTCGGTGGGGTCAATGTCTCCAAGCACCAGCGCCACGTGCTCGTCGGGGTCGATGATGCTGCGGTAGGCGTAGAGCTTGAATGTCCCGATACCGGCCAGGGGCGCCGTTGTCTCCGCGACGCGTTCCACGAGTTTCTCGCGGTGTGTGCGATAGCGGATCAGCGACTCCACGCTGACGATCTTCAGTCCGTGCCGCGCGGCGAAGCGCTTCAGGTCGGGCAAACGTGCCATCGTCCCGTCGTCCTTCATGATCTCGCAGAGGACTCCGGCCGGCTGCAGGCCGGCCAGCCGGCAAAGATCGACAGTGGCCTCCGTTTGACCTGCCCGTACCAGGACACCGCCCTCGCGCGCCCTCAGCGGGAAGGTGTGCCCGGGCCGCACGAGGTCGAGCGATGTGCTCTCGGGATCGATCAGTACCTCGATCGTGCGTGCCCGGTCGTGCGCCGAGATCCCCGTCGTTACGCCCTCTCGCGCTTCTACAGGGATCGTGAAGGGCGTCCCGAAGTGACTGCTGTTGTTCTCGGACATCAGCGGAAGCTTCAGCTCGTCCAGTCGTTCGCCCGTCATCGGCACGCAGACCAGGCCGCGTCCGTGCTTCGCCATGAAATTGATCGCGCCGGCGTCGGCAAACTGCGCGGGGATCGTCAGGTCGCCTTCGTTCTCGCGATCCTCGTCGTCGACGATGATCACGAATCGACCTGCCCGGTACTCCTCTATCGCCTCCTCAACGGTGGCCAGTCCCGACTGTCGTTTACGACTGCGTTTTGTGCTCATCTGTCCTCCGTCTCCGCCGTCGATAGAGCACCCACACGTGAGCGCTCGGCATACGGTCGGAGCAGTTGCTCGACGTACTTGGCGAGGACGTCCACTTCCAGGTTTACCTGGTCGCCGATCTGCTTCGCTGCGAGGTTGGTGTGCGATCGGGTGTGCGGAATGATCGCCACTGAGAAGCCGTTGTCGCTGCGCTCAGCAACGGTCAGGCTCGTCCCGTCGATGCAGATCGAGCCTTTCTCGACCACGTAGCGCAAGAGAGCTGGCTCCGCCGAATAACGCAGGATGAGATCCTCGCCTTCTTCGTAGACATCCTCCAGCGTCCCCAGCCCGTCGATGTGGCCCTGGACGATGTGTCCGCTGAGACGTTCGCCGGCCAGCATCGCGCACTCGAGATTGACTGTCTCCCCGGGTCTGGCTTGACCCAGGTTCGTGCGACGGTAGGTCTCAGGCACCACGTTCGCCGCGAACGAGCCCTCGTCGATCTCGATGATGGTCAGACAGACGCCGTTGACCGCGATGCTGTCACCGAGCTTCGTGTTGCGCAGGACCCGCCGGCATTCGACGACAAGCGAGCCGGGCCGCGTGTCGCGGACGGTTCCAAGCTCCTGGACAATACCCGTGAACATCTGTCTGGTTCCTTTACCAGGGCAGCGGCACTCGGTCGGGCTCTACCCAACCCTGCTTCGCCGGTTCGCTCATCAGCGTCTTGCGGTCGTAGTGCTTGTAGGGCAAGCCGCGATCGAGCAGGTGTTCGCTGCGGGCGATGAATTCTTCGAACGTGGTCGTCTCGGGGCTCTGCCGATAGGCCTGGTAGACCAGCTTCACCCAGAGCTGTGTCAACGTCTCGTTGTACAAACCCGGCATGCCGCTGCTCGCGAGGAACCGCCGCAGGCCGACCATCGCCCGCTCGGTCGCAGTGGGCAGGTCGTGTCGCCGCAGGTAGAGCCACGCCATGCGCAGATGATCCTCGTGGCCAAACTCGTGGCCTGGGATCTCGCCGGCCTCGAAGGCGGCCAGGAAGTCTTCATCGTCGCGACTGATCTGAACCTGGTCCGGCGCCTCGCTGATCGCGGCTAGCACGCGCCTGAAACCATCCAGGTCTTCCCTCGAGACGGCCGAGACAACGCGGCCCTCGAGGTCGGCGAGCGCAGCAATCACACGCCGAGCCAGCGCCCTACCGTTGGGTGTTAGCCGGACTGTGAACGAACGCCGATCGGTCGGACTCACCGATCGTTCGGCCAGTCCCTTCTCAGACAGCCGGTCAAGCACGCTGGTCAGCGACGACCGCTTGAGCCCGAAGGCCTGGTGAAGCTCCGCTATCGAGCACGGCCCTTGCGCCTCAAGGCGCGCGAGGATGTTGGCCTCCGCCTGGCTGACCCCCAGGGCTGCCCGCGAAACGTACGATCCGATGCGATGGCTGGCCCGCTCGAACTGCGGTACAAACTGCAGTGTCACACCGAAAGCGTATATTCCGAAATCGTACTAAGTCAAGGTTCAGCCAGTGTTCTTCATCCCTGCCGCGATACCGTTGATCGTTTGAAAGATCGCGGCCAATAGGTCCTGTCGCTGTTCGCTCTCCGGCTCGAGACCACGGATCCGCTGCAGCAGCTCGACCTGCAGGTAGTTCAGCGGATCCACGTACGGGTTCCGACGCTCGATCGACAGTCGAAGCTCCGGCGAGCCCGCCAACAACCTCGTGGAACCCGTCGCTTGCAGCACCAGCGCAACCGTCCGCTCGTACTCACTGCTGACCATCGAAAAGATCCGTTCACGCAGCTCACGATCCGGCACAAGCTCCGTATAGAGCGAGGCGATACCGAGGTCCGTCTTAGCCAGTGCCATCTCGGCGTTGTCGATCACGGCACTGAAGAAGTTCCACTCGTGATAAAGCTCGTTCAGACTGATCAGGCCCTTGGAAGCAGCAGCAGAAAGGCCGCTGCCCAGCCCGTACCACCCGGGCACATTGGCCCGGCACTGCATCCAGGCGAAGACCCAGGGAATGGCCCGTAGACTGTCGACTCTTAGCTCACCGCTCCTCCGCGCCGGACGCGAGCCGATCGTCAGGCGTGTTATCTCCTCGAGGGGCGTCGCCTGCCGAAAGTACTCGCCGAAACCGTCGGCGTTGATCAACTGGCTATAAGTGGTCCGCGCCGCGTCGCTGCCGGCTGTCAGCGTTTCGAACCACGACCGCGGGAGCTCTTCTTCGGCGCGCATGCTCGCCCGAATCACCGCGTTCAGTACCTGCGACAAGTGGCGGTAAGCGATCTGACGGTTGGCGTAGCGCTCGGCGATCACCTCGCCCTGCTCGGTGA
>DASTBR010000193.1:0-4408 GCA_035711945.1 Dehalococcoidia bacterium | reverse complement strand
ATGTCGATCCAGGGAAAGTGGGACGAGATGCCCAAGCTGATCAGCGACGACATGGTCGATGAGTTCGCCGCGGTGGCGACCTACGACGGGATCGCCGCCGAGATCGAGAAGAAATTTGGCGGCGACGTCGACTCCATCGGCTTCGGCGTGCCCACGCGCAACCCCGACGAAGAGGAACGAGCTAAGGAGCTGATAGCGGCGATCCAGCGGATCCCTACGCCGATGAAGCAGGCGGTCGCTGCCTAGTGCGGGACATCGCGCCGAGGTCATGGTATGACCCGCGCCTCGAGGTGCGGCCCTCGCCGATCCACGGCGTGGGTATGTTTACACGGCGGCCGGTCGCTGAGGGAGAGACAGTAGCGGTGGTAGGTGGTGAGCTGGTCAGCGGCGACGAGTTTCGAAGGCGCGTATCGCGGCTCGTGAAGTACAACGCGATCCAGGTCGACGATGACCTTCACCTGCTCGGTCATCCCGATGAACTGGAGAGCGCCGCGATCAACCATTCATGCGACAGCAACCTCTGGATGACCGACGAGGTGACGCTGAGCGCGCGCCGCGATGTCGATGGCGGCGAAGAGGTGACGATCGACTACGCCTTGTTCACGACGGACGAAGCCTGGTCGCTCGAACAGAATTGCAACTGCGGCGCTGACGCGTGCCGGGGCTCGGCGACCGGTCGTGACTGGGCGCAGCACGACGTCCAGGAGCGATACCGGGGACACTTCTCGCCGTTCTTGAACAGGCGGATAGCCCGTCTTGCGGCCGCACGATGATTGCGGCGCATGACTGGGAAACCGGCCTGATCGAGGTCGCGCCCAAGACCTTCGCGTACATCCAGGGCAAGGGGACGATGGGGATCAGCAACGCCGGCCTCGTCCTGGGGATGGGCGGCCCCTTGCTGGTCGACGCGCTGATGGTGCCCCGCCTGGCGCGCAGCCTGAAGAGGGCGGTCAAGAAAGCGACACCGGTGCCGCCGCGCTACGTCTTCCAGACGCACCACCACATCGACCACATCGGGGGCACGAGCGTGTTCCTGCCGGCCGATGTTATCGCCACGGAGAAGGCACGCGACGAGATCGTGAGTACGGGGATACCGATCGAGCGTTTCGCTCAGTTCATGCCTAAGTTCGCCAAGGACTTCGAAACCGTGAAGCTGGCTGTGCCCAATGTGGCATTCGAGCGAACGTTAACGCTCTACTCCGACAAGCGGCGGGTCGAGCTGATTCACCTGGGAGCAGCGCATACCGTGGGCGACGCTGTCGCCTACCTGCCTGAGGAGAAGGTGCTCTATACCGGCGACCTAGGCTTCTTCTACGTGACGCCACTTGGCTTTCAAGGTCACATCGGCAATTGGATCGCTGTTGTCGATCAACTGCTGAAGATGGACGTCGATACGTTCGTTCCGGGACACGGCCCGGTTGGGACGAAAGCGGACCTAAAGCTGATGCAGCGCTATCTGAAGCTGGTGCACGGCGAGGCTCGGAAGAGATTCGATGCGGGAATGGGTGCAGGTGAGGCAGCGCGAGACATAGATCTCGCTGAGTTCGCAGAGTGGGCCGAGCCCGAGCGAGTCAACTTCAACGTGGGCCGCTGTTACCAGGAGTTCAAGGGCGAGATAACCGTCGAGAACGTGAGCGCGCCGCTAGCGCTGGGTTAACGCTCTTGAGGCTTCTACTCACTTCCGCGGGCATCAAGAATACGAGCATCCAAGACGCGCTGGTCGACCTCCTGGGCAAACCGATTGCCGGGTCCAGCGCCCTCTGCATTCCCACCGCAGCGTACGGCCACCCCATGGCCGGTCCGCCCGCGGCCTATCGCTTCATCTCTGGCCGAGAGCCCAGAACCCCCATGTGCGAGCTGGGTTGGAAGTCCCTGGGAGTGCTGGAGCTCACCGCGCTGCCCAGCATCGATGAAGAGCTTTGGGTCCCCATGGTCCAGGAGACTGACGTCCTGCTGGTGGGAGGCGGCGATGCCTTGTATCTGAGCTACTGGATGCGCCAGTCGGGACTGGCAGATCTCTTGCCGTCGCTGCACGATACCGTCTGGGTGGGATTGAGCGCAGGGAGCATGGCGATGACCCCCAACATCGGGGAGGACTTCGTCATCTGGAAACCGCCCATTGGTGGCGACGAAGCGCTGGGCATCGTTGATTTCTCGATCTTTCCGCACGTGGATCACGAGGATCTGCCGGACAACTCCATGGCCAACGCCGAAAAATGGGCCGCGGGTATGCCGGTGCCGGGGTACGCGATTGACGATGAGACCGCCATCAAGGTGATCGACGGCACGGTGGAGGTCGTGTCCGAGGGGCACTGGAAGCTGTTTTCCTCCTAAGCCAAGTTTTCACAGCGTTCGAAGCTGCGCGTTACATCTCCAGGAAGCTCCGCGGAGAATGGTGTTGGTGACCGCAGCCCCCCAAGCAGTAACCAACCGAGCACGCATCGACGAGGCGATCGACCTGTACTACGGGGAGATATTGGCTCTGACGAGGCGCACGGTCGGCTATGGCGATGCCGAAGACATCGCCCAGGAGGCGTTCATCAAGGTCGCCCAGGGGATGTGGCGTCTCGACGACAACGCAAACGTGCGGGCCTGGGTCTACAAAATCGCACTGAACTGCTGTCGCGACTTTTTCCGGCGACGGCGGCAACAGACCCCGCTGCACGACGGCCTGGCGTCGGGGATCGTCGGGCCCGAGCAAGAGGCGCAGCAGCAAGAGCTGCTGCAGCTGGTGGACGGCTTCATGGCGACGTTGCCGCGCAAGCAGCGCGAGGCGTTCGTCTTGAGGCGACTGCAGGGTCTGGAGTACGACGAAATCGCAGCGGTGATGGACTCGAGCGAAGACGCAGCGCGCGCCAACGTCTACCAGGCGTTCAAGAAGCTCAAAGGACAGTTCGCGGGGCGAGTGGAGGAATACGTATGAACATCGACCGCTGCTTCAGCGGCGACGAGCTCGCCGTCGCTCTGATCGACGGCTCAGGCGCCAGAAGCCTTGAGGATCTGCGAGGCCACGCGGCAGGTTGCGAGTCGTGTCGCGTGGAGCTGGAGGCCGGACTGGAGCTTAACGGCCGCCTGAACGCCGAACTGGTTCCTCCGCGGCAGGAAGCACTCAATCACCTGCGTTCGTCGATCGACGAGATGGTCGCCTTCATCGGTGAGCTCCAGGCGCCGTGGGGTCCGCTAGGTGTCGCGCTGACTGAGCGTGGGGTTACGCGTATCGAGTTCGGCGCCTCGCTCGACCGGATGGCCGAGCTGGTGGCCGGTGATGGACTGGTGCCGGAGGCGGCTGCGCACGCGCTGGCGCCGCTCGAGCGTGAGCTCGACGAGTACTTCGCGGGCGAGCGGAAAACGTTCGACATAGAGACGGACCTACGGACAGCTAACTCGTTCCTGCGAGCAGTCCTGGGAAAGACGAGCGAGATTCCTGCCGGCTCGTACTCGACCTACGCGGGGGTGGCCGCGGATATCGGCCACCCGAAGGCCTATCGAGCGGTCGGCAATGCGCTGGGATCCAACCCGATCCCGATCATCATTCCCTGCCACCGTGTGCTGGCGAGCGGGGGTGGCATTGGCGGCTATGGCGGTGGTCTACCGATCAAGCGCTACCTGCTGGAGCTTGAGGGCGCCACGCTGAGCCCGCGCGCGCTAGCAGCTTCGCAATAACTGCGAAGGGAAGTCAGTCGGGGCTCTTGTCTACTTGCGCAGTCCTGGGGCGTCGTAAGCGATCGTCACATCATCCCCTGCGTCCAACGACTCCCGGAGCGCGACCTCGGCCTTATCCATCTGCTCCGCAAGCCAGTGTGCGGTCTGCAGCACGAACTTCATCCCATTCATGGCCCGCTCATTGCCAAGGCCTGCAGGCGGGTTCTTCTCCACCATCTGCAGATGCATCTCCTTGTCCAGCGCTGCCATAAACTGACGCCTGATCTCACTTTCGGCTGATCGACGTGCCTTCTCATCAGCCTTCATCTGGCGGTACTGTTTTGAGTTGAAGGCCTCGACTTCCGAGTGTGTTATCCGCGCCGTCCGTATGTGGGTCTCGGGGTGCATCATCTTCGTCTCCTCCTGACTAGTTCTCTGCCTCCCTCAGCACCCGAGATTAGGTTTGCCATCCGCGTCTTGCTGTCAAGTAGCTGACACACGGAAGGCGACCAAACAGGCGTTTTCTAAAGATTTCGCGGCGAGCCTCTCCGCGTCGCGGTGGAGGTTCTGGCGCACTCCCGGATCAACGTCGGAGCGAACACGTACAGCCATGTCTTGCCGCACCTTAAGGAGGAGGCCGCCGACCGCATCGGCGACCTCCTCTGGGCGAGTTCCTGATCCCCGTGGCTGTCGACGTGACTGTCAAAGAGCGTGTTGGAGAGGATAGGAGGCCTAGAATCAAATCTGTGCCGGGGTGGCGGAATCG
>DASTBR010000192.1:0-3910 GCA_035711945.1 Dehalococcoidia bacterium | reverse complement strand
CCGCCGCGTGGCGCCGTCGATCGCCATTCCGAGGACGGTATTGCTGACCGTAAGGGCAGACGCGCCGGCCGCGGCGGCGGCCTCGGCGACATCTGCCGGGTCGGTGACGTTGGGAGTCAGCTTGACGATTACCGGGAGGGTCGTAGCTGCGACGACCTGTTCGACGACTTCGGCCGCCATCACGGGGTCCTGGCCGTAGTCGAGGCCGTGTGAGACGTTGGGGCAGCTGACGTTGACCTCAATGGCGGCCACGCCGTCGACACCCTCGAGGCGTCCGGCCAGGTAGCCGAAGTCCTCGGGATCGCTACCGGCGATGTTGACGACGACCGGCACATCCCAGCGTGCCCAGACGGGCGCCAGCTCTTTGATGACTGCGCTGACGCCGATGTTCTGGAGGCCGATGGAGTTGAGCATGCCGGCGGCCGTTTCGACGGTGCGCGGGGTGTCGTTGCCACGGCGTGGGCGGCGGGTTACCCCTTTGCTAACGATGGCGCCGAGGCGCTCGATCTCGATGATGCGGGCGTACTCGAGGCCGTTGCTGAATGTTCCCGAAGCAACAAGCACCGGGTTGCGGAGAACCAGAGACTGCTTAGGCCCGGCTATCTCAAGGGCGAGCTGCGGGGGCATCAGCGGTAGTATAAAAAGCTGCCCCGCCTTGCCGCGGGGCAGCTTCGCAATTCTTGCGATGTTGTGCCGATCAGTCGACCAGCGTTCCTCGCGTTGCGGCCTTCTTGGGAGTGGTCGCGTTGGCGTTCATTCCACGGTGCTCCCAGATGGTCTCGCCAGCGTTACTGAAGTCTCGGACCATGCCACAAACCTTGCACTTGCCGCTGCTGGTAGCGCCGTTTGGGGCCTCGATTATCCAGTGGTGACGGCAGCGTGCGGGGTCATCAACAAGACCGGCGGGGGTTGTTTTCTCATCCTTGCGCTCAGACACGAAACGGGTTCCTTTCTACCTGCTCAAACGATATAACGGCGGCCCCGCGCAAATGGTTTCCGCTGTGTGATAAGTGTATCAATTTTGTGCCGCCTTCTCAAGGTTTATTCAATAAATACTGTTTTTATGGCACGGCCTATTGTCTGCAGCTATAGTGAAAGCGCAGACGTGGCCGGCAAACTAAAGGCAACTTCAACCAAAAGCCAGATCCTCGCCTTGTTAAAGCGCTCCGGCGGCAGCAGCGTCGACGAACTCACCCGTGCCCTGGGTCTCGCACCGATGACCGTGCGCCAGCATCTCGCCGAGCTCGAGCGTGATGGGCTGGTCGCAGCCAGCGAAGTACGACGGCCCACGGGCCGCCCGCACTTTGTGTACGCGCTGACCGCTGGCGGTGAGGAGACGTTCCCACGGCGCTATGACGTCCTCGCCGAGCTGATCCTCAAGGAGGTCGCGAGCCTCGAGCCGGACGACATCGCCGACCTCGATTCGTCGAGACGCACCGAGCTCGTTCTGGAACGCGTCGCCGAGCGCGTCGCCTCTGAACACCGCTCGCGTTTCGAGGGCAAGGAGCTGCCGGACAGGGTCGAGCTGCTGACGGCGTTCCTCCAGGAGGAGAGCGGGTTCGCCGAATACGAACGGACGGAGAAGGGCTGGGAGGTTCGTGACTATAACTGCGCCTACCACAAGCTCGTCGATTCGAACCAAAACGTGTGCCACTGGCACCTGACATTGATGCAGAAGCTGCTGGGCGAGGACGTGCAGCACGAGCGCTCTCTCTGCGCCGGTAGTGAGTGCTGCCGCTTCGTGATCGAGCCTCAGAGCATCAGCGCTTCATCGATCCCGGTCCAAACGTCTGCCGCGCCGAAGAACTAGGAGGAGAATGAGCGAAAACGGCAATGGCAAACTGACGCCAGAGGCTGTCCTCGAGGCAGTCCGCCACGTCACCGACCCCGACCTGCATAGATCAATCGTTGACCTCGGGTTTGTACAGGACATAAGAATCGACAACTCCACGGTTGCGCTGCGAGTTGTCCTAACCACACCAGCCTGTCCAGCCCGAGACCAGCTCAAGCAGGAAGTGGAAAGCGCGCTTCTCGCGCTGCCTGAGATCACAACGGCCGACGTCGAGATGGGCGCCGACGTCCGCTCTTCAGCCGGGACCGGCGCCGGCAAGCCGATCGAGGGCGTGCGCAACGTGATCGCGGTGGCCAGCAACAAGGGCGGCGTTGGCAAGAGCACGATCGCCGTCAACCTGGCAGTCGCGCTGGCCCGCAGCGGTGCGAGAGTCGGCCTGATGGACGCAGACATCACCGGACCGAACGTACCGACGATGACCGGAGTTGCCGCCGGGGTCCAGGCGCAGGAGGGCATGCATCCGATCGAGCGCTATGGCGTTAAGGTCGCTTCGATCGGATTCGTCCTCGAAAAAGGGGTGCCGGTCGTCTGGCGAGGCCCGATGATCGGCTCGGCCGTACGGCAGTTGATGCACGACGTGCCCTGGGGCGAGCTGGACTATCTCGTAATCGACCTACCGCCAGGCACAAGCGACGCCTCCATGAGCATGGCTCAGGACGCCTCGATCTCGGGCGCCGTCGTGGTCAGCACACCACAAGAAGTCTCGATCGAGGACGCCACGAAAGCCGTCGGCATGTTCGAGCGGCTGGGCGTGCCCGTCTTCGGAATCATCGAGAACATGAGCTACTTTACCTGCCCGCACTGCGGCGAACGCACAGAAATCTTCGGACACGGCGGAGCGCAAGCAGCTGCGGAGGAGCTGGGGCTGGACTTCCTTGGCGAAGTGCCGCTTGACTCCGCTATTCGCCAGGGCAGCGACATCGGCGCACCAATCGTCGCGACCGACCCCGAATCAACACAAGCAAAAGCCTTAATCGGCATTGCCGAACGCATAGCCGCGCGGCTTAGCGTCCTGCAGTATGCCGGGAGCACATCCTGATGAACTTTTTCAAGAAACCAAAACAAGAAACCGATCCCAGGGCATTCAAGTCCTGGCAGGTCATCCCAACGGACTCGCAGCCGCCGGCTGAGAAGGAGTCCGTCGCCGAGTCGTCCGATGCGTCAAGGAATGGCGCGTCCGAGTCGACCGACGGATCACAGTCAAAGCGACGTGGCCGTAGACCGGCAAGAGCAAGAGCGACGGCGAGTAAGACGGACAAGGAGCTTCTAGCACTGACCGAAGCTCCGCCGGCGCCGGAACCGACCAAGCGGTCGCGTGCCAAGGCGTCAACCGACGGCGACAAACCGGCGCGGTCCACTCGCGGTCGAGGGCGGAAGACCGAAAAGAAGGCCGAGCCTGCGCCAGACCTTACGGGGCTGAGCTCCGAGAGCCGAGTGATCGCGGAGTTGATGCTGCGCCAGACATCAGCCTTGGAGAGTTTCGCCGAGCAGCAGAACACGGCATTGCGCGACGTTCAGCAGTCGCTGGACTCCTATCGAGACCGTTTCGAGGCACCAAGCGTCGTCGCGAGACTGCCGCGCTGCGGTATTTTCGTCGACGTGCCGAACATCATCTACACTGCCGACCGCCTCCGCGCGCGCATCGACTTCGGCAAGCTGCTGGAGCTTCTAAGCGACGGCCGCGAGCTGGTACGGGCCAGCGCCTACGCACCGATCAGCGACGACCCTTCGCAGAGCCTGGAGAGCCAGCGCTTCGTCCAGCCCTTCGTCGACCGCGGCTACAAGATCGTCACCAAGCCGCTCAAGCGCTTCGCCGACGGCTCGATCAAGGCCAACTTCGACGTCGAGCTGGCGATGGACATCCTGACGATGGCCGACAGGCTGGACGTCGTCTGCCTGGTTTCGGGCGACGGCGACTTCCGGCGTCTCATCGAGATCGTCGAGAGCAAGGGCGTGCGTGTTGAGGTGGTGGCCTTTGGCCAGAGCACGGCGGCCGAGTTGAAGAACATGGCCGACGAGTTCATCGAGCTCGGCCAAATCCTCGACCGCATTACCTGA
>DASTBR010000191.1:0-4322 GCA_035711945.1 Dehalococcoidia bacterium | reverse complement strand
GCTCGGGCATCTTCAACACGGCGCTGAACTACGGCGACGTCCGCTGTCAGACGGCCGGATCGTCGACGAACTTCGTCCTCGGCGATATTCCTAGCCCGGGCGAAACTCAGATGCTGATCGACCGGCTGCGCGACGTTGCTCGCCAGGAACTGGGGCGGCGCTAAAACATCGACAGGCGGCTGATCAGCGGCGTCGCGATCGTCGGAGCTCTCGCTGCCGCCGCCCTCGTGTACTTCCTGCTGATAGCGGGCGGAGGAAGTGCAGACTGCGACGCGGTCGCCACACGGCCGGTGACGGAGTTGCCGGTGACCCCGGAGCGCTATGACGAAGCGATCGCGGGCCTCGAGGAAGTGCAGCGGCTGACGCGTGAAGCGATGACAGCGAGTCCGGAGGAGCGCTCGGAGCTGCTGGACGAGGCATTCGAGGTGTTCTACGCCAGCTCAGACAACGTGATGCACGACGCCGACTTCGAGCTCTGCGAGGCCGATTACGACTTCGCCGCGACGATCCGTGAGGACATGCTTGCTCTGGAGGTAGCCATCGGCAACCAGAACAACCCGCAGCAAATCCTCGATCTCTCGGCGGTGCTCGAAGAGCGGCTCGCCGAAGCGAAAGCGATTCTATTCGAATCTGACCAAGCGGCGATGACCCACCCCGCGCATCGCATGATGGCGAGCAGAACGTAGCCTTGAGTGAAGTGGAAGTTGTAGCGCCGATCCCGCGTGGCATGTCGTTGCCGGTGGCGTCGCTTGTGCTTCTTATCTGTGTGCTCGCGCAACTGAGTCACCTGGATCACATCGCGGCTGCATACCTCGCCCGTCCGGTAGCGACGCACTCGGCAGAGCGCCACACGCACCAGGGAGCGGCGCACGACGAAGCTGTCAGCAACGAACACAAGATGCACTGCCACGATGGAATGGCAAGCTGCTCCGACGTTCCAGTGCCGGCTGGTCCGGGGCAATTGCTGCTAGGGCGTGACCTCTTATCGGCGCCGCTCCTGGATGTTCTCTTGCTGGCGCAGCTAATCGACTCCGATGCGCCATCCGAGGTGACGCTGGGGCTCCCGCTTCGACCTCCGCGCGACGCGATAGCGGCGATTTAACCGCACGGTTCCCGCACTCTTACCGAACCTTCGTTGTCAGCAGCGATTTCGGGCGGGAGCCTGACCTAGAGGTCAATACCGTAACTAGTGATGAGGTTTCAATGAATTTGTTCAGAATCGGCGTGCTCGGAGGCGCCGTCGCCGGGTTAGCCGTTGCGCTTGCCACAGTCTCGGTGGCTTCCGCGCACGCCGAACCCGAAAGCGCCAATCCACCGATCGGAGGCACCGTGACCGAGGTGCCGACGGAGGTTGAGGTTGTCTTCACGCAGGATGTAGTGCGCCAGGGGCAGGACAGCTCAATCACCGTCATTGATGCGGCCGGCGCGAACGTCACGTCGGCGCCATCAGAGGTCGACGACCTTGACCGGACCATAATCCGGGTCGGGCTGCAGCCGAACCTGCCCAACGGCGTCTACACCGTACAGTGGCAAACGGTGTCTGCCGCGGACGGAGACACAGCGTCCGGGTCGTTCGTCTTCACCGTCGATGCTGTGCCCGCCACTGCTACGGCGGATGAGACACCCGAAGCGGAGGTGACGGCAGAGCCGACCGAAGCGGAAACGCCGGAGGCCGAAGCAGCTGTGGATGACGAGGATGATGACGACGGCATACCGACGTGGGCGATCGCCTTGATCGTCGTCGGAGGAATCGTAGTGGTCGGGTTGGCGGCAGGCGCGTTCATCTTCGTAAGGAGCGAGTAGCGGGTGAAGGCGCCGGCGCGTCTGTTGCTCTCGACCGCCACGGTCATCGTGGCGCTGATTGCACTCGCGCTTGCGCCTTCGCAGTCATCCGCGCACGCGCTGCTTGTCAGCGCTGATCCAGGCATCAACGCATCTTTGCGTGAGGCTCCGGGCCTGATTAGTGCCTCGTTCACGGAACCGCTGGAGCATAGCTTCAGCACGCTCGAGGTGTACGACCCATCGGGCGAGCGTGTCGACGTAGGCGGCCCGATCTTCAACGA
This sequence comes from Dehalococcoidia bacterium, assembly GCA_035711945.1. Classification (GTDB taxonomy): domain Bacteria; phylum Chloroflexota; class Dehalococcoidia; order WHTO01; family WHTO01; genus DASTBR01. The sequence goes on along the minus strand of DASTBR010000191.1, from coordinate 2,259 downwards.
AAGCGACGACAAGCGGATGTCCGTCGAAGTCGAGGGCTTAACCCCGGCAATCTACACGGTGGTCTGGAAGACGCTTTCGAGGGTCGACGGGCACACGTATGTCGGTTCGTACACCTTCACGCTGCTCAATCCTGACGGCTCGCCGCCAGAGGGGGGCAGCTTTGTCTTCACGGGGGATACCGGCACCGGTGGATCGCCGACCGGCCTCGACGGTGTATTCAAGGCCATTGGTCTTTTCGCCGCGGTGATGCTTGCAGGCATGTTCATCTTCCTTGCGCTAGTGGCGATGCCTGCTACCCGTCGTTTAGGCAGCGGGGACGCTGCTGAAGCATCACGCCTGGCTCGCCTCGCACTGGGGGTGACCATAGTTCTCTTCGCGATGGCGGCGATCTCCGAGATCTACCTCCTGATCGAGCAACTGAACCAGGTCAATGGCGGTCTCGGTGAGATTGACGACGTGCTCTTCGATAGCTCGTTCGGCCGCTGGCTAGTCTTTCGCGTGCTTATGCTCGTCGTCGTCCTCGGAGCGGCTATCGCGGCGTACAGGGTGACGGCGCCCAGGAGCAGACTGGCCGCCGTGGGGGTCGCGGCGCTGGCGGCCGTTGCTGTCCTGTTCGGGACTTCGATGGTTAGTCATGGCGCCGCAGCACAGCAGGGTTCTTTCTGGGGTACGGCATCAGACTTCTTGCACCTCGTCTTCGCCGCAGTGTGGCTAGGGTCACTTGCCTTCCTGACGCTTACCTGGTTTTCGGGCCGTAGCAGGATCGACAAGCGAGCCTGGCCCGCGTACTTCGGAAGCCTACTGGGCCTGTTTTCGGCGCTTGCTGCGTCGAGTGTGGTGCTGGTGCTTGTCAGTGGGATCACTAACGCAGTGATCGAAATTCCGTCGCTGAGCAGCCTTACGGACACGGACTACGGCATCGCCTTCATCGTGAAGATGGCGCTCGTCGCAGTCCTCTTTGCAGTCGGGGCCGTCAATGCGCTTGTTCTGCGGCCGTCCGTCATCAGGTCGATCGAGTCGAAGGATTCAGGCGGCCGCGAGAAATTCGAGGGAAGGCTTTCGAAGACCATTCGCATCGAGCTTCTCGTAGCGGTGGCCGTGTTCGTCGCAACCGGGGTGCTCACGCAGCTTCCGACGGCGCGGGTCGTCGCACAGCAAGCCGAGGCCCAACCCGATCTGCAAGAGCCTGAGCCGTCCGCGTTTACCGGCGAGGCGGAGATCGAGGGCGGCTCGATGTCGTTGCTGGTCAATCCAGCGCGGGTTGGCCTGAACCGATTCGAGGTGGATCTGAGCGGAGACATCGGCGATGTGACCGAAGTGTTCCTTGACCTCGAGCATCCTACGGCGGGAGCCAGCCAGGTTCAGCTCGAGCCGGTCGATGAGGACACGTTCGCCACCGAGGGATCGTTCTTTGGGCTCGACGGACCATGGTCAGTTCAGGTGACGGTGCGCCGAGTCGGGCTCGACGACGCCTTTGGCGACTTTGGCGTACAGGTGCTGCCGGCGACTCCGCCTCTGGCGACTGACGTCGATGGAGGGGCGTTCGCCCTGCCCGCCCCGCAGCTCGACTGGAACACTGTCGGCGGCATATGGCTATTGGGCGCCGGGGCCTTGCTTTTGCTTTGGCGGGAGCCTCTGTCCAAGCGTTTCGATGCAGCGGGCGCTTCGACACTGGGAGGCGCTGCGTTTTCGTTGTTCGTGGGATTCGCGCTGATTGCCGGAGGAAGCCATAGCGAACCGGGCGCCGACCTGGAGAACCCGGTGCCACTGAGCGATGCGTCTGTAGCCAGCGGGGAGATGCTCTACATGGCAAACTGCGTGCAATGCCACGGCGAGACGGGCCGGGGTGATGGTCCGCTAGCGGCAGACCTGAAGCCTCCGCCCGCAAATTTCTTCGTCCACGTGCCATTTCACACGGATGGCACGCTATTCAGCTGGATCAACGAGGGCGTGCCCGGCACCGCTATGCCCGCGTGGGGGAACGAGCTTACGGAAGAGGAGATGTGGAACCTGGTGAACTACTTGCGGGCCAACTACAACGAGCCGCCCCCGACTGACCTCGAGGAGATCCGCACGCCTTGATACGCCTGGCGTTTGCTGTCCTGCTCTGGATCGCTGCGGCGGCCTGCCTACCTGGTGGCGATGACGATGGTGACTCGGAAGAGATTGGTTGCGATCCAAACGACCCCGCCGTCGAGGGCTGTGCGCTCGACCCGGACGCAAGCGTCGAGGCTACGGAGGGTCCGACAGAGACGGCA
>DASTBR010000190.1:0-2356 GCA_035711945.1 Dehalococcoidia bacterium | reverse complement strand
GGACCTACCGACTTGATCCGAATGCGGAGGGACTCCCCTGGTACAGGCGGGAGTCGATCGCAGGCTGGCGGCGATTTTGGCCGCCGACGTGGTCGGGTACAGCCGGCTGATGGCCGCCGATGAGGCCGGGACCCACGCCCGACTCAAGGCCCTGCGCAAGCAGTTCATCGAGCCCACGATTGCGGCGCACCACGGACGCACCGTCAAGCTGATGGGCGACGGCGCGTTGGTGGAGTTCGCGAGCGTGGTCGACGCCGTGCAATGCGCCGTCGAGATCCAGCGCGCCATGGCCCAGCGCGAGATGGACGTCGCCGATGACCTACGCATTCGCTTTCGCCTCGGTGTCAACCTCGGCGACGTCATCATCGAGGGCGACGACATCTACGGCGATGGCGTGAACATCGCGGCGCGCCTGGAAGGTCTGGCCGACCCCGGCGGCGTTGTGATCTCGGGCACGGCCTTCGACCACGCCAGGAACAAGGCGCAGGCGGGCTTTCGCTTTCTCGGCCGGCAGCGGGTCAAGAACTTTCCGGAGCCGGTCCGCGCCTATCAGGTGCTTCTCGACCCTAAGGCGGTCGGCGCCGTCATCGATGAAGAGGCGCCGGGTGCGCCTTCACGCTGGCGGTGGCCAGCCATGGCTGCGGCCAGTTTGGCCGTCATCGCGCTGTCGTCGGGCTTCGGTGCGTGGCTGTGGCTGTGGGACAAACCGGCGTCGCTGGTGGGGCTGGCCCAGGCCAAAGAGCGCTCGATCGCGGTCCTGCCATTCGAGAACATGAGCGGATCCGCCGAGCAGGAGTACTTCAGCGATGGCATAAGCGAGGACATCATCACGGACCTGTCCAAGATCTCCGACCTGCTCGTCATCGCCCGCAACTCGAGCTTCAAGTTCAAGGGTCAATCAATCGACCTCCGGCAGGTCGCGGGCGACCTTGGCGTACGCTATGTGCTGGAAGGGAGCGTACGCAGAGCGGGCGACCAACTCCGGATCAGTGCCCAGCTGATCGACGGCGGCACGGGCGCGCACCTCTGGGCCGAGCGGTACGATCGTCCTCTGGACGACGTGTTTGCCGTGCAGGACGACATCACCCGGCAGATCGTTCAGGCCTTGCATCTGGAATTTACCCAGGCAGAGCGCGAGCGCGTGATGCGGCGGTATACGGACGACCTCCAAGCCTACGACGACTATCTGTTGGCCCGAAGCCTTCGAGCCGACCTGACCACAGAACGCAGGGAGGAGTCGCGCCGCCTTCTGGAGGGCGCCATCGCGCGCGATCCCAACTTCGCCGCGGCCTATGCGGAACTGAGCTGGGTGCACCATCAGGCATGGGAGAACGGCCGGAGCGGGGAGGCTAGTCAAGATCTGGCCTTGGAACTGGCACAGAAGGCCGTGGCCCTGGACGAAGCGCTTCCGGAAGGACACGCCCGCCTCGCCTGGGCCCACCTATGGCGCCGGCAGTATGACGACGCGATTGCCGAAGGCAGGCGGGCCATCGCCATCGATCCCAATTACGCCGATGGCTACCTGCTTCTCTCGCACATCCTGATCTATGCCGGCGAGGCGGAGGAAGGCGTGGAGATCGCCAACCTGGGTATGCCTCTGGACCCGGATTCGATGTACCACAACCTGATGCATCTCGCCGACGGCCAGCGCTTGCTGGGCCGATCCGAGGAGGCGATCGAACACCTCAAGAGATCGGTCGAACTCAGACCGGATTTTGTGCCGGGCTATGTTTGGTTGGCGTCGACCTACGGAAATCTGGGCCGCCAGGTGGAGGCCGAAGCAGCCGCGGCACAGGTATTGCAACTCAACCCGCACTTCTCGATCTCGGCCTATGGAGGGAAGGTGCCCTATCGGGATGAAGCCGTCCTGGAGCAGTTTCGACAAGGCTTGCGCGCGGCCGGCCTGCCGGAGGAGCCTCAGCCTTCGGTGCCGCGCCCTCCGGATGCGCCAGGCTCGCGCCATCGTTCCCGCTAGGCCAAACCCCTGGGCACCGCGCGCCGGGCCAGCGACGGGGGCACCGACGAAGAGGGGCGTCGGGTTCGAGTTGCACACCTGAGACTTCGATTCGTAGGAGCAGCGTCGATCAAGGCGCTGATCGTGCTCGTGCCCTCGGTCGGCTTCATGCTGTTCATCGAGCGCTTCCTCAAGGGGGATGTGCTGGCACAGGGTCGGCAGCTGACCGTCGCAGCGCTGCGTGGCCCGGGTGGCCCTCGCTGCGATAAGTTCTTGACGGCACCGGAGCCAACCCTGACCCTGGGTCGGGAGCAGCACCGCGCGCCGTGCTGAGCGACGAGGATCCGGGGGGAATCTCCCCAGGTACGCTCAACCAGAACAAAGGGGGGGTATCGAGATGTC
>DASTBR010000189.1:0-4115 GCA_035711945.1 Dehalococcoidia bacterium | reverse complement strand
CATTGCACTCATGGCGATCGGCGAGCCCGAGGCAGACGATCGCTCCAGCGAGGCCAGCCGGCGCAAGGCCATCCGCCTGACAGCGGCCATGCACACGGCAGTGGGGACAATGTCCCAGGCGCTCTACAGCCGCGACCGTGTCCCGGCCGATCCTGGCCTATCGATCGCCGCTGACCTGCTCTTCATGGTGCGCGGCGAGCCGGCCCCGCCAGCGGCCGTCCGCGCGCTCGATGTCGCTCTAGTCCTTCACGCCGACCATGAGCTGAACGCCTCGACGTTCGCGGCGCGTGTTACGGCCGCCACGCTCTCGGACATGCACTCGGCGGTTGCCTCGGCCCTGGCGGCTCTCAAGGGACCACTCCACGGCGGGGCCAATCGCATGGTGCTAGAGATGCTTGACGAGATCGGCAGCGTGAACAATGTCGATCGCTGGCTGCACCAGGCGCTGGCCGAGAGGCGACGAATCATGGGCTTCGGCCACCGCGTATACAAGACGGGCGATCCGCGGGCCCTCATCCTCAAAGACCTTGCCGGTCAGCTCGTCGCCGGCGGGTCGTCGAATCATTACGAAATTGCTGTGAAGCTGGATGGGCTTGTCAGCGAAAGGACGGGACTGCTGTCCAACGTCGACTTCTATTCGGCGCCTACCTACGAGCTCCTCGGAATCCCACGCGAAATGTTCACCTGCCTCTTCGCGGTCAGCCGCATAGCTGGCTGGACCGCGCACATCATGGAGCAATACGAGAACAACCGCCTGATCAGGCCCCGCGCCGAGTACGTCGGCCCAGGTCCGCGAGAGTGGCTGCCGATCGAAGACCGGCGATGACTATTACAGAGGTCGATACGGCCCGCCGAGAGCAAGAACCGCTCGCCATTGCCCTGGAGGTTGACGACCTCACGTATCTGCACTCCGAGAACCGGGGACTTGCCGGCCTTTCCCTTGCCGTTCCCGCTGGATCTGTTCTCGGTCTCATCGGCCCGAACGGGTCCGGCAAGTCGACGTTCCTCACGCTGGTTGCTGGCCTCCTCGAGCCACAGTCCGGTTCGCTATCAGTGCTCGGTGTGTCTCCGCGGTCTGCAGCACATCGCCTGGGCTGGGTCTTCCAAGAACAATCCCTCGATCCGCAGCTGACAGTCGGTGAGACGCTGGAACTCAGCGCCCGGCTCTACGGCTCGGACTCGTCTGGCGCCTCTCGAGCCCTGGGGATTGTCGGACTCGCCGATCGCGCTGCCGACCATGTCGGCACTCTTTCCGGCGGCATGAGGCGCAGGCTCGAGCTGGCGCGTGCGATTCAGCATTCGCCCGACCTGCTCGTCATGGACGAACCGACGCTCGGCCTTGACCTCGAATCTCGCCGCGCGATCTGGGCCTACCTTTCCGAACTCAACGCGGGCGGGCTGACAATCGTCGTCGCTACGAATGACGTTAGCGAAGCCGAGAAGGTCTGTAGCCGGGTCGTCTTCCTGCGCGATGGCCGGCTGATCGCCGAGGGTACGCCCGCGACCCTGAAGGAGGGCCTCGCGGAACACTCCTTGCAGCTTCGCTGGCCGGGGTTGAGCGACAGCGACTTCGCACAGCTTCGTGATCTCGACGGTGTATCGGCTGCCACCCGCTCGGACAGCACCGTACGTCTCACGACGCGCGACAGCCATCCTGTCCTCGCCGCGGCAGCAAGGTTGCAAAGTGGCCGCATCGAGGCCATCGCTATCCGGGAGTCGTCGTTGGAAGATGCCTACTTTCGCATCGCAGGCACACCTCTTTACCACGACGAGGAAGCGCGATGACGGGCCTAGTGGCCGTCGTCCAGCGCGATTTGCGGGCGGTGGCGCGGTCGCGCTCTCAGCTCTACAGCTCGGTGCTCCTACCGCTTATGCTTCTGGCCCTGCTCGGCACTGGCGTCAGCGACGGCCTCGAGCCGGCTGCCCTGGAGGATGGGGACTACACGGAGTTTCTCGTGCCCGGGATGGTCGTTATGACCGCCCTCTTTTCGTCTACCTTCGCCAGCGCTTCGTTCTACCAGGACAGGGCGAACGGGATGCTCAAGATGATGCTCGTATCGCCGGCGCCGCCTGCCGCGGTGCTCGGCGGCAAGGCACTTGCCGCTGTTGTCATCGGCACGCTGCAGGCGGTTTTCGTCCTGGTCGTAGCCGCGCTGGTGCCGTCGATAGACCTCAACCTGCAGTATGGCGTGATTGGCAGCGTCGTCCTGGCAGTCCTTGGCATCGTCATCATGAACATTCTCCTCTGCGGCTTCGCTCTCCTCCTGGCAACGAGGATTCGCACGATGCAAGGCTTTCACCTCGTGATGAACCTCGTCCTCTTCCCGCTGCTCTTCCTATCAGGGGCGTTTTTCCCGCTCGAAGACCTGCCCTTCTGGCTGAGGCTGCTGGGCTATGCCAATCCGCTGACCTACGCCGTCGACCTTTTGCAACTGGCTCTGTACGCCGATGGCAGCGATGGGTACATCGGCGTTGTCGCCGACCTGGCCGTGCTAGCGGGGCTGCTCGCAATCCTCGCTCTGCCCGCTGTCCGCCTGCGGCCCGCGAGCCTCGCTCTCAGCGGGGCGTGAGATGAAGCTCGCCTGGCTCACCCTCGCCTTTGTCGTCCCGCTCGCCCTGTCCTGCGATGGCGGGGACGACGACTCATTCAGCGCTCCCGACGGTCCGGCCGAGGGCGACATACTTCCCGTCGTTATGACCACCCAGTTGGCACGCGGCGACAACCGCTTCGCTTTCCAGTTGCTGGACGAGAACTCCCAGAACATCCCGGACGCCGATGTGACTCTGCGTACGGCGCAGCTTGAAGGCAGTGAGGGCGAGCTCGGCCCACCCCAGGACGCCTCCTACATAGTTCTTGAGCTCGACTCGCTGGAGACCGTGGTTGAGCACGAACACGCCGACGGTTCCATCCACACGCACAGCGCACCTTATGGGGCGGGCATCTACACGGCGCCGCTGACCTTCCCCGAAGCCGGTGAGTGGGGGATTGAATTCGATGTTCGTTACCGCGGCCGCGACGAATCGATCCCGCTGGTGGTCACAGTCCTGGAAGAGAGCGACGTGCCTGGCATCGGTGATCTTGCTCCGCCCACCGAAAACTACACCGCGGCCGACCACGAGCTATCAGAAATAACGAGCGATGCCTCGCCTGATCCCGAGCTTTACGCCAAAACGGTGGCAGCTGCGCTCGACGCCGGCGACGCCTTCGTCGTCGCCTTCGCCACGCCCGCGTTTTGCCACTCGCGGGTCTGCGCGCCAGTCCTCGAAGCCGTCAAGGAGGTCAAGGCAGAGCTGCCGGAGGCTGCCTACATCCACATCGAGCCGTTCGAAAACCTCGACGACCCCGCGAACCTCCGTGACTCTCCGTTCGTCGCCGAGTGGAATCTGCCGAACGAGCCCTGGGTCTTCGTCGTGAACAGAGACGGCAGCATTGCTGCCGCCTTCGAGGGTCCCTTTACCGTTAACGAGCTAGAAGAGGCGGTCAGGATCGCCCTGGCGTCCTGACCGCCTCCCGGAGCGAATGAGGGAGCGCCGGCGGGCGGCGCCCCTCACTCATTCGCCTGGCCCGCTATTACAACCAGTCGATGTCGAACGGCTCGTCGTCGGGATCCGTGGGGTCCGAGCCCCAGAAGATCTCGTTGCTGTCCGAGTAGCCGTCGCCGTCGCTGTCCGATGACCAGGGGTTCGTGCCCCAGGTCATCTCCTGGAAGTCGCTGAGGGCGTCGTTGTCGGTGTCGAAGAGCGTTGGGTCGCCCAGGCCGCTGCCGACCTCCAAGCCATCGCCCAGCCCATCGCCGTCGGTGTCCCAGTTGTTGGGGTCGGTGCCGTGCGTGGACTCCTCGCAGTTGAAGAGGCCGTCGCTGTCGGCGTCGAAGAAGCAGTAGAGAAGCTCAGGGTCGATGTCGATGATGCCGTCGTCCCCGCCGTCCTCCGGCTCTTCCTCCGGGTCGGCTTCGGGCTCATCCTCGTCTTCCTCCTCGGCCGCATCTTCCTCGTCATCCGCCGGTGGCTCGTCGCCACTCTCGCTCTCATCGGCGTCATTCGCCTCAGTGGAAGCTGCGTTCTCATTGCCGTTGGCCGCGCTCGACGCCGTCTCGCCGCAGTCAGACTGGGCG
>DASTBR010000188.1:0-5515 GCA_035711945.1 Dehalococcoidia bacterium | reverse complement strand
ATCGATGAGGTCGACGTGATCAGCCGTCTGGTCGAAGACCTCAATACACTGTCGTCAGCTGACGCCGGCGTCCTGCGCATCCATCGTGAGACGACTGACCTCGGCGAGCTGATGCGGGAGGTTGCGAGTTCGTTCGAGGCGGAGGCTGCAGCGAATGGTGTCAAGCTCCGCGTCACTCCACCGCCTGAGGTGGTCGTACAGGTGGACCTTCAGCGGATCCGGCAGGTCCTCGAGAACCTGCTGACTAACTCTTTGCGCCACACCGCAGCTGGCGGGGAGATCAGCCTCGAACTGCGTGACGCTGACACTCGGGTGGAGATGTCGGTCTCCGACACCGGCACGGGTATCGCCCCCGAGGATCTGGAGCACATCTTCGAGCGCTACAGGAAGGGACCGGACTCGGCCGGAAGCGGGCTCGGGCTGGCTATTGCCAGGCGGCTCGCCGAAGCCCACGGCGGGACGATTCGTGCGGCCAGCGTTGTGGGCCAGGGGACAACGATAACTATGTCGCTGCCGAAGTTGGGCTGACGCCTCGGCACCGGCCGGTCGGTTGTAGACTGTGGCCGAAGGGCCCCGGCGGAACGTTGCTTCCAAGGGAAGCGATAGCCAAAGGAGGCACAGGATGCCGACGAGCGACTGGCCACTCGTAAAGATCGGACGCAAGGGAGAACTCGCTAAGACAGCCCAGTATCTCCTGCGCCATCGCGGCGCGAACATCGCCGTCGATGGCAACGTCGGGCCGCTCACCGATGCCGCAATCAAGGCCTTCCAAACGTCGCAGGGCCTTACGGCCGATGGCATAGTCGGCAACCAAACGTGGCCCAAGCTGATCGTCCAGGTCAAGCAGGGCTCGCAGGGCGAAGCTGTGAAGGGTGTGCAGGGTCAGCTGCGGCTGCGCAACCTGCCGCAGACCTTGAACCTGGCGGTTGACGGCCAGTTCGGCCCGCTGACTGACGCCGGCGTGCGGGCGTTCCAGCAGGCGTTGAACGACGAGAACTACCTGACGACGCCAGTGGATGGGATCGTCGGTCCGGTCACCTGGCACGCCCTGGTAGCCAATTTCCTCGGCCCCGACGTCTAGCCGCCATCGGCCGGGCCAACCGCGGTAGGTGCGGCGTCAAAGCCGCGTCGAAACGCGCTTGTGGAATACTAGCCGTGCACAGCGAAAGAGCCCCGTTCGCGACTAAGACATGGCTAAGCTATTCGCACTCGCTTTCGCTGGACTGGTGGCCGCAGTGACCCTTCTCGCAGATGGGCCGGCGGCGGATGCGCGAGGGGATGCCTCCTGCAGCGCTACGGTAGATGACGCCGAACTTGTGGCGCACGGCGAACCAGACGATCCGATTCACGTCGACAAGGATGACACGGTCGCGCTGGCGCTCACCCTAACGCAGGGGACGGTCCAGGCGGACGAAGTGACCGTCCGCATCGAATCTGGGCCGTTCTCGCGCACGATCGAGCCCGAGGGCCAGGTCACCGCTACGGGGTGGCAGGGCACCGTCGATGTAAGCGACTACAGCGGCAATGGCGTCGGGCTCTACCAGGTGTCATTGGTCGCGGGCGAAGTGTGCGAAGTGGGTGGCTGGGTGGAAGTCGACGGCAATCCCCTTGCCACTGTGACTGGTGCGGCCGCCGCCGCCGTGCTGGCGGTCGGCGTGCTGGGGATAGGCATCGGGCTGATCCGCGCCATCACGTCCGGAGGTGGCACGTGGTGGGTAATCCTCGGTGGCGTCGCGACGGGTATAGGCGCCTGCGTCCTCGCCTGGCAGATTGGCAGCGAGCTAACGATACCAGGCGTCGAGCCGCTTTCCTTCGGCTCGTTTGCGATCTGGACCGCGCCTCCCGTCCTGCTCGGGACTGTCTCGCAGCGCGGGTTGTCAGTGTTGGGGCGGTCGCGGTCGGCCGAGCGCGAATTCCTGGAGGCAACACGCCCGCCGCGTGAGGCAGCACCGACCGACGGCGGTCGACCGCCCATGGCAGAGCCTGTTGGAGAGGATGGTGGTGAATTAACCACGGCGGAGCCGCCCGAGGCGGCGATGGCTGGGACTGCCGACGAGCGCGATCCGCCGCGCACGGCTTATGGCCTCCTTCAGTGCCCTGATGCCGTCGTAGCCGATGAGGAGTTCGAGCTGACGGCCGGTCTTGCCGCTGAACCGACAGCGGGCGTGGCCGGCGAGCGCTTAATCAGGCCCGCAACCAGCATCGGCGCCTACACGCTGACCGTTCAGATCGTGGCCGACGGCTTCGACCTACGGCCCGGTGAGTCGTGGCGTCATGACCTTCGCGTTACGGCTGACGAGGCCTATCCGACGTTCGCCCTGCACCTGACGCCTGCCGCCCAGGAAGAGCCGGTGAAGCCTCGAGCCATCCAGGCGCTTTACTCGACGCAAGGTCAGACGATGGGCTTTGCTGTTCGGCCCGTGGCCGTGGTCCGGAGCGAGGACCTCGTAGCAGACGCGACACCAGGTCCGGCCGAGGCATCCGGCATCGCCGTGCCTACCGATGCCACGCCGCCTGACGTTACGGTGCGCATCCAGCTGGCCGAGTCCGAATCGGAGGGCCGTCTGTTGTGGACGTTGGATACGCCGTATCAGGACATTGACCTCCCGGACGCCCCGCTCGTGACGGACATTGGTGATGAGCCTGAGGTCTTCGCGCGGCGCCTGGTGGAAACCGTGGGTGTAAGGGAGGCGCAGCCCGGCCTCTACGCCTACCTGATGGGAGTCGGGAACAGCATCGCGGACAACATTCCACCTGCGTTCTGGGATGTGCTTAGGGCCGCTGCGATGCGTGTAGATGGGCGACCCCTTACTTTGTTCATCCTCTCCGAGGAGCCCTACATTCCCTGGGAGCTGGCCGTCGTCGACCCGCCGTTCGATGATTCCGCTCCGCCAATTCTTGGGGCGCAGGCCGCCACGGGCCGCTGGGTGCTCGGTCAAAGGCGACCGAAGCTGCCACCGCCAATCGAGGTCCAGGTCGGCTCGATGGCCGTTATCAGCGGCATCTACGACCAGCCCGGCTGGAGCCGTCTCGTGGAAGCTGAGCAGGAGGCCGCGGCACTGGGCCAGAGCTACGGCGCGCATGCCGTGAAGGCCGCAACGTCTGACGTCCTCAAGTGCTTCGAAGGCATCCCGGAGGCGGACCTTCTACACTTCGCAGTTCACGGAATCTACGACCCCAACAGCGTGTTGAACGGGCTGGTGCTGGTGGATGGGTCGACGCTCGATCCCTTCCAGGTGAGAGGCTCAAAACTGGCGCAAGCGCCGTTTGTCTTCCTCAATGCCTGCCAGGTCGGCAGCGCCAATAAGATGCTGGGCGACTACGCGGGGCTTGCCGAGGCCTTTCTCTACGCCGGCGCATCGGGCGTCGTGGCGCCTCTCTGGTCGGTGAAGGACCGGCTGGCACGTGAGATTGCCCTGCGCTTCTACGAGGGCACCTTCGCGGGACTAACTCCAGCCGAGATACTGCGCCGCGAGCGGGCAACATTCCAAGAGGACGATGAAAATGCCTCGGCGACCCCGCTCTCCTATCTCTTCTACGGGCATCCGAACATGCGCCTGCAGCGCCGCGATTCGTGATGAGCGAGCAACTGCGACCAAGCGGCAGTCCCGTACGAGTGGGCAGCATCACGTTGTCCACACCGGGCCTCGAGGGCACCGCGACTGCCTACCCAGCAAGCGCAGCGGGCGCGCGCGGGCCGGCCGCGGAACTGACCTCAAACGCTCTGGAAGCGGCTCTTGACGATGCGAACGTCCGAACGTTGGAGACGGTCGAGATCCAGCGCCCTCGCGAAGTGCCCACGGGGTCGGCCGGCAGCCGCGGCACGGCCCTGGGCGAGCCCGCCATCGTTGTCGAGGCCCCAGATCCCGGGGAGGGTTGGGGTCAGGTTGTCCTCTACGCCGACGAGGCCGGTGTCGTGCGCTGGAGTTTCGCGCGCGACGACCGCGGTTCTATCGACGCCATGCGGGGGCGAGCCACTCGGACCTACCTGGTTCCTCGACAGGTGCAGGTGGCGCCCGCCGACGGCGGTAGCCGCGGAATCCTGACCGCCGCTGGCCGAAAGCTCCTGAAGCTGCTTGTCTTTCCAGTCGTAGACCCGGTCCTGGGTGAGGTGGGTGACTACTTCGCGGGTCGCTGGGAGAACGCGAAGCGCCGCAACTTCGTTCGGCGGTTTACAGCCGGCGACTACCAGGCGCGTGATGCGGCAGAGATCACTGACGACGAGTGGCGGAAACTGGCCGAGGGTAGGGCCTTGATGTTCGTACACGGAACGAACAGCCAGGCCCATACCGCGTTCGCCAGTCTGCCGAGCAGCTTCCTGCAATGGGTCGCGGAGACATATCAGGGTCGCGTCTTCGCCTTCGACCACTTCACGCTATCCGATGATCCGAGGCGCAACGTCGAGCGCCTGCTCGACGCGATCCCAGATGACGTGCGGCTGAACGTCGACATCATTTGTCACTCGCGGGGTGGCCTGGTTAGCCGAGTGCTGGCCGAAAAGCAGGCGGAGATCCGGCCGGGTGAGGCGAAAGTTGCGGTGCACAAGGTCGTCTTCGTCGCCACGCCAAACAGCGGCACGGTACTGGCCGACGTCGGGCGTCTACCAGACTTCCTGGACGCGCACACCAACCTGCTGAGCTTTTATCCCGACGAGGGCGTCAGTCTGGCGCTCGAGGGTCTGATCACTGTTGTCAAAGTCGTCGCGATGGGCGCGAAGGGCATGGACGGCCTGGCGTCCATGTCCCCGCAGGGTGAGTTCTTGAAATGGCTGAACGTAGGGGAACCCGAAGACACGAGCTACTTTGCCCTTGCCGCGAACTTCGAGCCACAGGACCACCCGCTGGCCTACTTCGCGCGCGACGTCCTGTTCGACAAGATCTTTGGGCTGGACAACGACCTGATCGTGCCGACTGCAGGCGTCTACGAAGTAGAAGGTTGTTCGGTCTTTCCGATTGAAGACCGCCACGTCTTCTCCGGCGCTGATGGCGTCCATCACAGCGGGTTCTGGGTGAACCCGCTTGCGCTCGAGAAGATCAAGTCCTGGCTCGGTTAGACAGCTTGAGCGAAAGGCAAATGGTGCGGGTCGATGAATTACAACGGCGGGTCGTCGTATAAGACGACGGTGCCCGCCAGGAAGTCCGGGAGCCCCCGCCGCCGCTCGGTGAACAGCACCGGGATGAAGCCGGCGAACAGCGGGATGATGGCCAGCACGAGCCCGACCAGGCGGACGAGCGATCGACCCATCGAAGGGTTTTCACCCGCAGGGCCGCGGACGCGCACGCGCATTAACCGCATGCCCGGTGTCTGTCCTGTCGAGCTCCAGAAGAGCAGGAAGTAAGCGCCGGCGACCAACGACCACCCGACGGAGAGTAGCGCGCCGACGAGCCATTCCGGCCGGAGGCCGCCGACGAGCGATCCGATCAGCGCAGTGATGCCTACCACCGCCATAAAGAGGGCGGTTGCCACCACTGCATCAGTCGCAAGTGCGATCGCACGCGTCGCGACTCCGCTGTAG
>DASTBR010000187.1:0-2762 GCA_035711945.1 Dehalococcoidia bacterium | reverse complement strand
TCGCCGTCGGCCCCAGCATATCGCTTGGCCATGCGCCGGTTCACCCCTCGAGACGACTTTGACGCATAGAAGAGCATCGTACTCTCCGCCGCCAGGGTTACTGCTGCCGCTGGGCCAGACGCACGCGTCAGCGCGACGCGGTGGTCGATCACGTCCTCCAGGACCATGGCATGCTGCGGCGGCTGCTCGGCTTCGGGCTCTTATCGTCACCTTCGGGCCGAGCTCCAGCGTCGTGCCCAGCCCGGCATAGAGGTAGCGCTCGCCGAAGGTCTCCCGGAGAATCGCGAATGCCGGCTCCCCGGTGCAGTGCGCCGGGGCGAGCCATTGGACTTGCCACTCGTCGCGCAGCGCGGTCGCGATCCGGTCTCATCGGGTGTCGCAGGCAGCAGGTGGGTGCCGCCAAGAACCAGATGCACCGGCTTGTCGATCACCGACCTGGCCGCCGCGACGATCTTCTCGAGCGTCGGATGACTGCAGCCGACAATCAGAACGATGCCCTCGGGCGTGTCGATCGCGAGCGAGATCTCCATGACGTCCAGGTCGACCCCCCAAGACCCTTTCAGCGAGATCAGATGGAAACCGGAGGCGACCTCGGTCGTCTCGGTAATCCAGGTGAAGTTGGCCTGCGGCCAAGCGCTGCCAAAGCCCAGCGTCTCGGGCGGATTGCCGTCGAAATAGCGCATCTCGGGCGGCAACGATGCGTCGCGCTTGTAGAACGTGTTGGGCAACGCCGCGCCGAACACGCCGAAGTTCTCCTGCGGCGCGTAGATCGCGACCTCCGGATTGACGGTCATCAGGTGGTTCAAGCCGCTGGTATGATCGCCATGGCGATGGGAGACCACCGCGAAGTCGAGCGTGGTCAGATCGATGTTCTTGGCTTCAACGTTGTGCGCAAAAATCTCGGCATTGTTGCCGGTGTCGAACAGGATACGTCTGCCGCCGTACTCGATGTACGCGGAAAATCCCCAGTCCTTCCGCATCGTCGAGGTCTTGCCAAAGGCATCGTAGAGCAGGGTGATCTCGGCCTTCTCCGCCTGCCCTTGAGCCGGAGCTGCAGCGGTCACTGCCCAGCCGCCAAAAAGTACCAGCACCGCCGTTTCCAGGAACTTGAAGCGATTCATCGCTCTCTCCAATGGGCTGAGATCTCGGTTCCGTCTGCGCGCGCGCCATGCAGAGCCGGTATGCGCGACCCCTCGGCTGGCCGGGTCACTGAAGCACCAGAGACCATCGGCACGGCTCACGTCGTCAGCTCGCGCTTGAGCTCTTCAGGAAGCGCGAGTCGGTGCCCGCGACGATGATCCCGTTGGGTCGATTTGATCATGCCGACCTCGTGGAGGCGCAGCGCCATGCGAAGCAGCACTTCACTGGCGAACCTGAGCGCTCCGACCAACACTGCTCGCCTCACCGCTGTCTCACTCACTCGTGGGAGGACGTGCCGTCGCCAGTTCCCCAGCAAGCCTGCCGAAGTCGTCTAAGACGCTGGCCATGAGCTTCTGACGGCGCGGATCCCGCGCCAGCGATGTCGTCGCGAGAAGGCTGATCAGATAGCGCGCCTTGTCCGCCGCCTCGAGCCAGGTCGAAGCCGGAGCCGCCAGGAGAAACTTCTCCAGTTCGGTCCGGCGCTCACGTAGTGTCGCTTGATCAGCCTCGACCTCAGCGAGGCGGCGACGGATCTCGGTGGCTTGTTGAGCCACCATCCCGCGATGCTCGTCGAGTACGATCGGGTCGTGCTTCATTGTCATGATCCTCGCTCAAGTGTGTCTGATTCGCCGGCCGCCGAGAGAGGTGGCGTGCGGATGCACGTCCACGATCGCGCGCCCGGCAGCCAGGCCGATCAACAGCGCAAGAGCGGCGAGTTCTGTATCGCGGGAAACCATTACTCTGCCCACTTCTAGAATAGTTTGAGCCATCTTCAAGGCAGAAGTTGTGGTATAGATTTCGTCAGGCAGGATACCAAGGACCAGCTGATGTGCACACGCCTCCGTTTGATCTTGGACTTCGATCGGTGCTGGGTGAGCTGCTTGTCAGACACCGCATCGGTAAAGAGGTACGAGGCTCATCGCCAAAGCGAGTGTCTAAGCGCTTGCGGCATCTCTTTCCTGAGCTGCTACGAGCTCCAAGGGATCGATGTCGATCACCTGCTCCACGAACGCGCCTCCGGGCCGCGAGGGCAGGAAGATCAGGGTCGCGATTCGCCGCCAGGCGAGGAACGACAGGCCTGGAAGCGGCTCCTCATGCGTCTGCACCGTGTAGGTTCCGGCCGCTTGCACCTCGTCGATGCCGCTCAGTGAAAACGGCCGGATGATGTGACGCTGGTCTGACTCGTGCGCACGGTCATCGGGGGCCTCCAGCTCTCGTATGCACTTGCTCGCCGGATTGCTCCAATGCGGCTGAAGATGCATTCTCTTGAAGCGCCCCGACCATTTTGGCGCCTCGGCCCAATCACGTCGGGCTGAAATCACACATGGGGACAAAATTCGGCTTTGCATCGGGCTGACAAAAATAAACCTCGGATTGGTATGCTGCTGAGGCGAACGGGTCGACTCGAATATTTATGATGTCGTGGATCCAAGAGTATGAAGACAAAACGAATTTTGGTGAGGAACCGGCCGCGCGCGTGGGCTCAGGCATGCCGCACCGAGTTGCCCCCCTTGAGGATCGTCTCGATCAGCGAGGCGGCTTCCTCGTGAGCGGCCCCGCCGCCGTCCGTCACCAGCGGTATGGAATGGCGATGGGCGGCTGCCGCGTCAGCGAGGATCGCC
>DASTBR010000186.1:0-4103 GCA_035711945.1 Dehalococcoidia bacterium | reverse complement strand
CGCGCCTCGGGATTGCGGTAGCCGGGACCTGTGTCAACGAGAAGAAGGCCGGCAACCATCTCGGGGTGGGCCAGGTAGAAAGCAAAGGACATGTAGCCGCCGAGGGAGAGACCACCGATGACGGCTCTATCGACACCCTCGGCGGCAAGGATGAGTCGCATATCCTCGACGGTCTTGTCCTCGCTGTACTCCGCGTCAGCCTCGGGGGAGTCGCTGTGCCCGTGTCCGCGCATGTCCCAGGTGATGACCTTATAGTCCCGAGCGATCGGCTCGACCTGGGGATCCCACATCTTGTGGCTGGCGGCGTAGGCGTGAGAAAGCAGCAAGGCCGGGCCGTTGCCGTGGGCCTCGTAGTAGATGGACACATCGCCGTTCTTGATCTCGGACATAGCCGCTAGGCTGCTGGCTCAGGCTTCAACGAGCAAGCAGGAGAGCAATCGACCTCGCAAAGCACGGGAACCCATAATCAGGCGATGCCCGAGGGAGTCTTGTTCGTGCCGAGCTGGGCGATGTCGCCGCGCACTGTAGAGGAACTGCCAGCTGTACGACAGGCCCTCGACGACTTCCGGGCGCACTACGAGGTCGATGTCTTTACCCATCCCTGGGTCAAAGGTGATCGAGACAGCGACTGCAGCTGGTCAGGCCAGATCGCGGCGATCGACGCGCAGCTCAGCGAAGACCATCACCTGGTCGTTATGGGCACCTGCGTCGCCGCGGCGCTGCTTGCGGCGACAAAGAAGCGTCCTCGCTCCTTCATAGCCGCCGGCATGGTGACTCCGCCGGGCACCCTCCACGCTCTCGGTCACTCCGAGCTGGCGAACGTCTTCATCAGTGCCTGGGAGGGCGGCTCCAGCTATCAATACACGCGGCTGGTGATGGAGGGTGCGCCGGAGGAGCTGTGGGACAGGTACGCCCACATGATGGACGCCGACATCGATTGGCCGCGGTTTCTAGACGAGCTGGACTCGTTTCGTGCCGCCAATCTCCTCCAACACAAACCCGACCTCGCCGCTCCCGCGCTATACCTTGAATCGCCTCTGCGGGTAGCCGGCTACGCCGAGCAGCGCGACGCCTTCCTGAAGTTCGTCCCCCACTCCGAGGTTGCCGAGCTGCAGATCTGGCCGGGTCAGCTGCATGAGAAGGCGAGCGGCCGGGATCTATCGCAGAAGGCGATCGCCTTCATCCAGCGGCACTCGGACTCCTAGCGGGCGCCACCTCCCCCGCCTCCGGCGGGCTGTTCGAGCGGGTCCACCTTGATGTGCGGCAGGTAACGGACCAGCCACTCGGGCGCCCACCAGTTGGCGTTCCCCATCAATTCCATGAAGGAGGGGACGAGGGCCATGCGGACGATGGTGGCATCGATGAAGACGGCAGCAGCGAGGCCGAAGCCCATGATCTTCAGGTCGCGCAATTCGCCGAGGACGAAGCTGCCGAAGACGCAGACCATGATCAGCGCCGCGGCGGTAATGACACGGCCCGTAGCCGCCAGACCGTCGGCGACCGCGCGGCGGTTGTCGCCGGTGCGGTCGTACTCCTCGCGGATTCGCGTTAGGAGGAAGACCTCGTAGTCCATGGAGAGTCCGAAAACGATAGCGAAGAGCATCATCGGCGCCCAGGCCTCGATCGGTCCTTCCCTGCCGACTCCGATCAGCTCCAACCCCCAACCCCACTGGAAGACGGCGACCATCAGCCCGAACGCCGCGCCGATCGAGAGCAGGTTCATGATGACTGCCTTGAGGGGCACGACGACGCTGTGGAAGACAAAGAGCAAGAGAAGGAACGACAGCGCCAGCACCATGGCAATGAAGAAGGGAAGCCGGTCCGACGTGTAGTCCGCGAAGTCGACCAGGAATCCTGGCCCACCCGTGGTCAGGACGTTGAGCGAAGTTGAGTCTTCGACAGCCGGTACTGTCTCGCCTCTAACGCGGTGAACCATGTCGTCCGTCTCGGCGTCCTGGGGATCGAACTCGGAGTACACGCTGATCAGGGCGACGTTGTCGCCAACGGGAACCGGCTGCGTGACCGCGGCGATGCCTTCTGTTGCCTCGAGCTCGCTCGCCAGCGCCTGGAGCTCAGCCTCGTCCGGGGCGCCTGCTTCAGATTCAGCCACGACGAGGAGTGGAGAGTTTCGCCCCGGGCCGAAACCCTCGGCGACGAGGTCGTAAGCCTGGCGGGCAGTGTCGTCCTCGGGCAGGTTGCCGGTGTCGCCAAAGCCGAGGCGAATGGAGAACAGAGGAATCGTCATAACGATGAGAATCCCCGCGCTGACGATCAAAGCGGGCCAGGGATGGGCCTGGATCACCCGGCTCCAGCGATACCAGAAGGAACGCTCAGCATCGCCCTCTCGCTCTGCCCGGTGTGGAAGGCCGAGCTTGTCGATGTTGCGGCCGGCGAAGCCAAGAAGGGCCGGAAGCATCGTGATCGCTGCTGCTGCCGTCAGGAGGACGGCAAGGATGGCTGCGATGCTGACGCCGCGTACGAACTCCAGGTTCATCATGAACATGCCCAACAGGGCGAAGACCACGGTCAGTCCAGCGAAGATGACCGCTCGGCCGGAAGTATCGAGGCTAAGCACGACCGCCTGTTCGGGACTCAGACCATCGTGCAAGGCACTGCGGTAGCGCGTGACGACGAGCAGCGCATAGTCGATGCCCACGCCGATACCGATCATGGCGGCCACCTGGCTCGTGAACTCGGGCATCTCGATGATGAGCGTCAGGAGGCCGATGATTGCCGCCGCGCAGCCGATACCGAAGAGGGCCGTAATGATTGGCAGGCCCATCGCGATGATCGAACCAAAGGCTACGAGAAGGATGATGATGGCGGCGGCGATACCGATGAACTCACTCGAGAACGTGGGCGGCTCGGAGAAGATGAAGCCTCCCAGCTCGACCCGTAAGCCCTCGACGTCGATCTCGTCGCGCATGGCCTTGATCTCGTCGGCGTCGTCAGTGTAGGCCTCGAAGTCGCGGTCGCCGAAGTTGATCTCCGCGTAGGCGATCTCACCACCCTCGCCAACCAGGTACTGGTTGCCTTCTTCGTAGGGGCTAACGACCTCGACGCCCTCCACTTGCTCTTCGATGTCGGCGAAGAACGCCTCCATCGTCTCTTGCACCTCGGGGTCGTCGATCCCGTTCTCGGCTTCGAAGACCACCTGGCCCTGTTCGCCGGTACGCTCGGTCCCGCCGGTTTGCTCAAGGAGGTCAACTGCCTCCTGGCTCTCGCTGCCCGGAAGACGGAATTCGGTCTTGAACTCGCCTGCGAAGGCAGTGTTGAGAGCGAAAACACCAACCAGGAGCAGGATCCAGAAGCCGACGATGTAGCGGCGGCGGCGATAGCAGAAGCGCGCGAGGGCTTGAAGACTCATCAGCGGGTTATCTCCTATTCCGCCCAGTGGCCCGAGACATGGCGAACTGGGACGGCATCAATGATCTGGAGGAGGGTGCGGAGCGGGATTCAGTTTCAAGGGTAAAAGAGTCAGACGGCCTCGGGCGATCCGGCTGCGATGGAGTGTGTGACAGAAATCACGCCGCAGAGAGCTATCAGGGTGCCGGTGGAAGGAGGTCGGGTCGTCGCTGGCGGGTGCGTTCCAGGCGCTGCTGATCCCGCCACTTTTCCACCTCGCCGTGGTGTCCCGAAAGGAGGACATCAGGCACCTTCCAGCCGCGAAACTCCTCGGGCCGAGTGTATTGCGGATACTCGAGCAGGCCGTCAGTGTGCGACTCGTGAGTCAGCGATTCTGCTGAGCCGAGCACCCCGGGTACCAGGCGGGCGACGGTCTCGATGAGCACCATGGCCGGCAGCTCGCCGCCGCCGAGGACGTAGTCACCGATGCTGACCTCGTCGTCGACCAGGTGCTCGCGGACGCGCTCGTCGACGCCCTCGTAGCGCCCGCAAAGAAGGACCAACCTCGGCAACTCAGAGAGCTCGCGCGCTATCTGCTGGTTTAGAAGACGGCCCTGCGGTGTGAGGAGGACAACGTGACCGGCCGGCTCAGCCATTGCCTGAACGGCTTCAACAGCTGCGAAGAGCGGCTCTGGCTTCATGACCATCCCGGCGCCGCCGCCGTAGGGATAGTCGTCGACGGTCCGGTGCTTGTCGGT
>DASTBR010000185.1:0-4774 GCA_035711945.1 Dehalococcoidia bacterium | reverse complement strand
CGGCACTATGCCATCACCCACTTCGTTGGTCACCACTATGAGCCGCAGATCTTGAGCCCTGGCGAACTGAGAAAGGTTCTCGACCTCGTCAAGCGCCGCGGCTTCGATTGCCGGTAGCGCTGCCAGCGCATCGCTCTCGGCGCTGTCGTACAGCGGGCAGACGAAGCCGCCCAGCCAGACCGTCAGGCAGTCCACCAGGACAACGCAGTTCTTCTGCAGGTCGGCACCTCGTAGCGCTGTCGTCAGATCAGTGGGCTCCTCGATCGTCGACCAGTCACTGGGCCGCTCCGCCCGGTGCATTTCGATGCGCTCTTGCATCTCCGGATCAGAGCCGCTTGCAGTAGCGAGGTACACGACCGGCGCCCCGGTTTCAGCCGCCTTCTCGGTGGCGAAGCGGCTCTTGCCGCTTCGTGCTCCACCAGTAATGGTGATGATTCTGCCGCTCAAGTGAGCCACTCCTCTTCGACAGAGGTCGCGGCCAGAAGAACGACTGCTACCTCTGCGATCTCGATCGATGCTCCCAGTACATCCCCTGTGACGCCGCCAAGACGCCGTAGCGCGTACAAACCTATGGCGGCTGCCGACATTAGAGCTCCGACGATTAACAGCCCACCGGCCGGAAAGAAGACCACAGAAGCAACGGCCAGCCCTGCGGCTGTGGTCAGAGCCGCGACGGGTACGGCGACAGCGGCAGCCTGGTTAGCCATCCCGCTCTGACGCGCCGCCGGCAACAGCGCCATCAGCCAGAGGACTGCGGTGCGCGCGGCAAATGGAAACAAAAGCAGGGTACCCGCGCGCAACCAACCTGAAAGCGAGACGATGGCCGAGAACTTCAGCAAGAGAGCCAGCGCCACGGCCACGAAGCCGAAGGCCCCGTTTCGCGGGTCGTCCATGATGGCCAGCCGGGACGACTGATCGCGACCACCGAAGAGCCCATCGGCGCTGTCCGCGAGACCGTCAAGATGCAGGGCGCCGGTGAACACGGCGAGCGCCAGCACGACCAGAGCGGAGGTCGCCGGCCGCGGCAGCAGCTGGCCGAGCATGGCGTCAAGCGCCAGCAACAGGACCCCGAGTGCCAGCCCGACAACCGGGAACAGCGCGGGCGAAGCATCCTGCACGCGCGTCTCGGCCTGAGCGACCGGCAGGGAAGTCATCAAGGCAAACGTGGCGCTCAACCGATCAGTCAACACGTTCACTCACTCCCGCCTGGCTAAAGGTGGCCATCTCATTGAGCACGGCGACAGCTGCGTCAAGCAGCGGCAAGGCCACCAGCGCGCCGCTTCCTTCGCCCAGCCTCATTTCGAGGTCAAGCAAGGGCCGCAGTTCGAGCACTTCGAGGATCTTTCTGTGGCCGGGCTCGACTGAGTAATGCCCGGCCACGACATACTCCATCGCGAGTGGCGCGATTCGCGCGGCAACCAGCGCCGCCACGCCCGAGACGAAGCCGTCGAGGACTGCCGGGACCTTACGGCGCGCGCCACCAAGGATGACTCCCACCAGGGCAGCCATCTCGAGACCGCCCAACCCGGCGAGCACCTGAACAGGGTCCGCATTCACCTGCCCGTGACGACGCACGGCACGCTCAACGACGGCCACCTTCCGTGCCAGTCCCTGGTCGTCGAGGCCGGTGCCGCGACCGGTAACGTCCTTTGCGGGCAAACCCAGGAGAGCGGCCGTTACCGCCGCGGCGGAGGTTGAGTTGCCAATACCCATGTCGCCCGTAACAAGCAGCCGAGCACCAGCGTTGACCTCCGACTCCGCTGTCTCCAGCCCGGCCCAAATGGCCGCGAGCGCTTCGGAATCGGTCATCGCCGGTCCTTCTGCGATGCTCGCGGTGCCGCGCCGGATCTTGCGCTCGACCAGGTTTGGCGCCGGATCCACGTCGGCCGCTACGCCGACATCGAGCACGACCACCCGCACGTCAGCCAGGCGCGAGAGCACGTTTGCCGCCGCGCCGCCGGCAGCGAAGTTGGCCACCATCTGAGCCGTTACCTCCGATGGGTAGGCAGACACTCCTTCGGCCGCAACGCCGTGATCGGCGGCGGCGAGGATCAAGCTTCGCGGCCGGATGACAGGGCGCTCGCGACCGCTGATTGAGGCCAGCCGCACGCCCAGGTCTTCCAAGCGTCCAAGGCTTCCGGGGGGCTTTGTCAGGGAAGCGTGTCGCGCCTCGGCGCGAGCAGCCGCATCGTTATCGGTCGGAGCGATCTCACGAACGACGCTCTCGAGATCGTGGGCTGTAAGGGGTTGCGAACGGATCACGCTGAGCCGTCACCAACAACAGGTAGGACGATGGGTCGCTCCGTTTCGGGATCCCTAAGCACTCTGGCCCGCACGCCGAAAGCTTTGCTGACAAGCTCCGGAGTTAAGACATCTCCCGGTGGACCGTCGGCTAGCAATCGGCCTTCGCCAAGTACAAGCAGCCGGTCACAGTTTGCCGCCGCCAGCGTCAGGTCGTGCACCACAGCCAGAACGGTCTTCGCCTCCTCGCGCGCGATCAGCCGCACGATGGCAAAGGTTTCGGACTGATGTCCCAGGTCCAGATGGGCGGTGGGTTCGTCGAGAAGCAGGATCTGACCCTCCTGGGCCAGCGCCCGCGCGACCACTACCCTCTGACGCTCCCCACCGGACAGCTCGCTAACCGGCCGATCGGCGAAGTCGAGGACGTCTACACGGGCCATCGCTGACCGTGCTGCCTCCTTGTCACGCCGCCCCTCGTTCTGCCAGAGCCGAAGGTGGGGTGTCCGACCGAGGAGTACGGTCTCAGCAACTGTCAAACCCTCGGGTAGCACGGGGCTTTGAGGAACCACGGCGATCCGTCGGGCGACCTCGGCGATGCTCAGCCGGTCGAGAGTCCATTCGCCCAGCAGAACTCGGCCACTCATTAATGGGATGACCCTCGTGAGTGCGCGAATCAACGTGGACTTGCCCGACCCGTTAGGTCCGATCAGCCCGGTCACTGAGCCGGCTTTGAGCTCGAACGAAACCTGGTCGATCACTCGTCGGCCGTCGTACCCTGCGGCGAGCTCCTCCACCCTCAGCATCAGAGCCTGACCGCCTGCCGCCTTTGCAGCAGCAGCAAGAAGAACGGAGCGCCGAGTATCGCCGTAAGCACGCCGACCGGGATCTCGGCGGGCTCGATGATCGTCCGTGCAAGGACGTCGGCAAGCACCAGGAGCGCTCCACCGAGAAGCGCCGATAACGGCAGCAACTGACGATAGTCCGCGATGCCCAGGAGCCGGATGGCGTGGGGCACGACGAGGCCCACGAAACCGATGATCCCGCTGACTGACACGGCGGCCGCCGTGGCTACGCTGACCGCCGCTATCAGAATGAAGCGCACTCGCCCGACGTTGACGCCGAGATGCTGGGCCTCCTCGTCGTCGACCTGCATCGCGTTAAGAAGGCGTCCATGGAGCAGGACGACTACGACGGCAGGCATGGCGTAAGGCAACAGGAGCCACATCTTGTCCCAGCTGGCGAGGTTGAAGCCGCCGAGAACCCAGCTCAGCACGACACGGAGGTCATCTTCGCTGCGCAGCATCATCAGAGAAGTGACTGCTGTGGCAAACGCCGAGACCGCAACCCCGGCGAGGATCAAGCTCACCGTCGGCGCTTCCCTGCTCGAGCGCCCAAGCGCAAACGACACAAACGACGCCGTTATCGCACCGACGAAAGCGAAGACTGTGAGCAGGCTGGCTGCGTAGTAGTTGCCGTCGATGTCGGAGACGATCGCAATCGTGCCACCCAGCGCGGCGCCGGAGGCGGCACCGATGAGGTACGGGTCTGCCAGCGGGTTGCGGAAGACACCCTGGTATGCGCCGCCACAGATCGCGAGCACCGCTCCCACCACCGCCGCCATCAGCACCCGCGGCAGCCGCACGTCGACCACGATAGTTTCCTGGGTGGCAGTCCAGTCTTGCTCCACCGGAAGATGAAGTTCCGCCATCACTATGCGAATCGTGGTCTCGAAGGGAATGTCGGCCGCGCCCTGGCTGAGCGAGAACAGCACGCAGCCCACGAGCAACGCCAGCGCGACGCTCATGCGTAGCAGGAACTGGTGACCAATCCGCACCCTTCCGACCGTGGTGGTCAACGCTTGTTCGGTCACTCAGCAAACTCCGGATAGAGGTACGCAAGCAGAATCTCGAGAAGCTCGACCACACGCGGCCCCGGCCGGTTGGCGACGTCGGGATCGACTTGATGCACCCGTCCCTCGACCACGGCATTGATCACGCTCCAGCCCGGCCTGCTTTGTACCGTTTCGAGACTCTCACCTCCACCCTCGTCGGCCAGGATTATGACCTCGGGGTCCGCGGCGATCACCGCTTCTGATGTGAGCTGAGGGAACTCTCCGGCGGAGTCGTCAGCGATGTTCTGAGCCTTCAGCAGCACGTAGAGGTCGCCCACGAAGCTGCTCGGACTGATGGTGAACAACGTGGGATCCAGCTCGTGGAAGAAGCTGGGGCCCTGCTCGACGTCAGCGACAGTCTCGACGACGGCATCGACCCGCTCGGTCATCGAGTCAACGAGGTCTGCGGCCTCCTCTTCGTGCCCAGTGACCTGCCCGTAGAGCTCGATGCGCTCATAGATTCCCTCCAGCGAGTCGGGCACCTCCAGGAAAAGGACGCTGGCGCCGAGATCGTCCAGGACGTCGACGGCGCCTGTGTCGTTGGCAAACATCAGGACCAGGTCAGGCTCTTCCGCGAGAATTGCCTCCGGACTCGGCTGGAAGCCATCAAGTCTCGCCTTTGCCTCAACGTCCTCCGGGTAA
>DASTBR010000184.1:0-6186 GCA_035711945.1 Dehalococcoidia bacterium | reverse complement strand
GCTCGGCTGATCCTGATCCTCGGCCAGGATGCCCTCGCCGACCTTCCTAACTGGAAGGATCCACCGATGATCAAGAGGCTGGCACGGCTCGCCGTGGCCAGGCGGCCGGGTGCGGACTGGCAGCTCAACAGCGGGACTCGGGAACTTGCCGGAGACCACGCCTTGATTGACATGCCGCGCATGGAAATAAGCTCCAGCATGATCCGCGAGCGAATCCGACAGGGCCAACCCTGGGAGCTCTTTGTGAAGCCTAACGTCGCCTCGTACATCCACCGCGAGGGGCTCTATCTGCGCTAGCTCGTGGCTCGCCGTCGATTGCCGGCGCGCCTGAGAAGAAGGGCAACTCGCGGGATGGGCGGCCAATAGAAGGGACCCATTGGGATGACTCGGATCTCGGCGAAGGCCGCATCTGAGGCTTCGCTGGCCAATTGCCAGGCGGAGCGCCAGCGCCTTCGCGGCAGATCGAAGCGATCGACGAACCAGCGATTGAATTTGTCGAGGCGACGGTCGCTGCGCGGCGCGTAGTCCCAGAGGAGACAGACTCCACCAGGTTTGAGGACGCGGCGCAGCTCGCGCAGGCTGGCCTCGAGCACGCCGTCGTCCATCATGCCAACGACGTGGGAGAGAATCGCGACGTCAACCGAGGAGCCTCGCAAGGGCAGCCGACCGGCGACGCCCTGGACCGCGGCCAGCCGTCGGCCGGGGCTCAGCTTCCGCAGCAGCGGGCGAGCGACTTCGAGACAGACCGGTGGCGACCGGAAGCCGACAAGCTGGTCGAGGAGAGCCGGGAGGGCGCCGCTGCCGCAGCCGACATCGAGTAGCTGATGCTCGGGCCTCAGATCGAGGCGTTGAGGAAGCATCATAGCCGGCCCGTTGATGAAAGGCAGGGCAGCCGGCAATGCGAGAAAGCGGGCCAATGCCCCGAGCGGGCCGCGCTGTCGTACCCGCACAGATGCCAGGCGCCCGGCGTCGATCTCGGAGGACACAGGCTAGGCGGAGCTTGCTGCCGGCTCCTCGACCTTCTGCCTGGCGTAGTGGATCAGCGTGCGCACCCCGTAAGCGGTGGCTCCCTTGGTGATGACGCCTTCGTCCTTAGTGGCGACGTCGACTGAGGCGATGTCGAGGTGAGCCCACGGCTTGTCGCCAACGAACTTACGCAGGAAGCGGGCCGCGGTGGTCATGCCAGCCGGGATGCCGCCTGTGTTCTTGACGTCGGCGACGTCACTTTTGATGAGGTCGTCGTAATCGTCGAACATCGGCATCGGCCAGAAGCGCTCGCCGGCTGCGCGGCCCGCGGCCACAACCTTTTCTTCGAGGCCGCGCTCGTTGCCCATGACGCCAGCAGCGTAGGGACCGAGGGCATAGGTGGCGGCGCCGGTCAAAGTGGCGATGTCCAGGATCTCGGTTGCGCCGATCTCGACGGCGTAGGAGAGCCCATCGGCGAGGACGAGCCGGCCCTCGGCGTCGGTGTTTATGACCTCGATCGTCTTACCGTTCATTGCGCGGAGGACGTCGCCGGGTTTGAGGGCGCTACCAGAGGGCAGATTCTCGGTGGTGGGCACGATGCCGACGACGTTCAAGGGCAGGCCGAGCTTGCCGATCGCCCAGAGCGCGGCGACGACGGCCGCTCCGCCGGTCATATCACCCTTCATTTCTTCCATCTTCAGCGCGGGCTTGATCGAGATGCCGCCGGAGTCGAAGGTTATGCCCTTGCCGACGATGGCGAGGGTGCCGTCGCCACCTCCTTCGTGGCGCATGACGATGAACTTGGGAGGCTGGATGCTGCCGCTGGCCACGCCCATGAGCGCGCCCATGCCTTTTTCTTCCATCCAGTCGCGGTCGCGGACCTCGATCTGCAGGCCGGCGTCGGCGGCGAGCTCGAGGGCGCGGGCGGCGAGGTCGCTCGGCGTCAGATGATTGGCAGGTTCGTTGGCCATGTCGCGCGCTGCGTTGGTAGCGGTAGCCAGGATCTCACCGCGGAGTGCAGCGGCCTTGAACGCCTCGAGTCGCGCCGAGTCGTGCTCGACGATGGTGAGGCCGTCCAGGTCCTTGCGGTCCTCGTCGGGCTCCTTGTGCTTGAGGAAGCGATAGGCGCCGAGGATCGAACCCTCGGTCACCGCCTCGGCGCAGGCCTCGGGGTCGAGTCCGCCGATGCCGGCGCCGTGGACGATGGTTGCGAGTGTGCGCGCGCCCGACCGGCGGGCGAATCGTGCCACGCCGGCGGCCGTCTTGCGGACGGCATCGACATCGAATTTTTCGGACTTGCCCAGTCCAGCGACGATGACCTTCGGCGAGGGCAGCTTGCCGAAGGTGTGGATGAGCGTCAACTCGCCCTTCTTGCCTTTGATGTCGCCCTGTTCAATAAGACGCGAGATCGCGCCGTCAAGGGCCGAATCGACGGCGCCTGTGGCGCCGCCGGGCGTTGTGATTCCCTGGAAGAGATTTACAACGATAGCGCCGGCCTTGCTCTCGCGGATGTCGCCGGCCTCAACCTCAATCTTCATTCCCACCTCAGAATGCTTGCTCGCTCAGCAAGAATGATAGGGAGGCCGTTTCTTACAGCCTGTTACCATCCGGACTCAACCAGCTTGAGGCCGGCCTGGTCGACCTTCCCAGCCAGCTCGGCAATCGAGGCAGGCAGAGGCGGATGGCCAGCGTCCGGCGCGATTTCAGCAAGCGGAACGAGGACGAAGGCGCGCTCGGTCATTCGGGGATGGGGAAGAGTCAGAAACTCACCGTCCATTACGACGCCGCTGTAGAGGAGGAGATCTATGTCGATCGGCCGAGGGCCCCAAGGTCGAGCCGGCCTGCGTCCGATCTCGTATTCGATGTTCTGCAGGTGACGCAGAAGGGCTTCGGGTGGTAGGCCAGTAACGATTTCGGCGACGCAGTTGTAGAAGTTGGGCTGGCTTTCGACGCCAATCGGCGCCGTCTCATAGATCGAAGACACGCGAATCGCGCGGGCGAGCGGCTCCAGGTAGCGCAAGGCCATGCGCAGATTGGCCTCGCGATTGCCGATGTTGCTGCCCAGTCCGATATAGATTGCCATCACGAAGCGTCGCCGCGGACGATGGCGTCACTGACGCGGCAGACGTCAACAGTGGCCGCCACATCGTGAACGCGGACGAGGTCGGCGCCGTTGGCGATGGCGATTGCGACGCTCGCCAGGGAGGCGGACAGCCGCTGGTCGATTTCCCTGCCGGTCAGCTCGCCCAAGGTGGACTTGCGAGAGGTGCCAACCAGGATCGGCAGGCCGGCTGCTGTCAGCTCGCGCAGTCGTCTGAGCATCTCGACGTTCTGCTCGACTTCCCAGCCGAAACCGAAGCCCGGGTCTACGATCAGGTGTGAGCGCTCGATGCCGGCGGCTGTAGCGATCGCGATTGATTCGCGCCAGCCAGCGAGGATGTCTGCGACGACGTCGTGGAACTCGCGACCGCGCTGGTTGTGCATGATGATCGCAGGCACGTTGCGCTGCGCACAGAGCGTCGCCATCTCAGGGTCGTGACGAAAACCCCAGATGTCGTTAACGAGGTGTGCGCCCGCGTCCAGCGCCTCGCGGGCGACTGCAGCTTTGTAGGTATCCACGCTGAGCGGCACGTCGACCTCGCGCGAGATCCGCTCGATGGCCGGGATTACGCGCGAGATCTCCTCGTCAGCGCTGATGCCAGAGAAGCCGGGTCGCGTTGACTCTCCGCCGATGTCGAGGACATCGGCGCCCTGGCTGGCAAAGGCGACAGCCTGTCTGACCGCCTCGTCGGTTGACCGCAAACCGTCGCCTGAGAAGGAGTCGGGCGAGACGTTGATGATGCCGACGACGTAGCTGCAGCGGCCCCACTCGAAGCAGCGGCCGGCGATGGTCAGGGCTGCCGGCCTAGCTCTCGCCTGGGACAACGCGTATTCCCTCCTCGCGGACCTCGCCGTCACGGATCGTGAACGCGCGCATGACGAGACCCTGGCGAGCTTCCCCGTTCTCGTTGGCGAACGCTTGATCCTCAGCCAGGGAGATAACGACGAAGTACGCCTCTGGCCAGAGCTCAGCCATGCGAATGTCGGTGGGTGAGGGTCGAGCCTCCGTCCCGGTGTGCGAGTGATAGATGCAGTAGGCCCAGTCGTTGTTGTCGATCTCGCGGCTGATGCGGAGGAGATCTTTGGTCTCGACGTTGTATCGAAAAGGGCTGGCCTCGGAGTTAGCTGCGCGATAGAGCTTCACCGAGCGCGTCCCGTCGAGTGCGACGACTCCGCAGCACTCAATGGGGTTCTCCTCAAGGGCGTGGGCGAACATGTCGTCGACGAATCCGCGGTCTAACTCGATCAAGGGCTCCTCCCAGACTCATATGGAACGGCATGGCAGCCGACTATCAATGTGTATGAACGGGTTTAGCCCGTAGCTGAGGCGCGCCTTTGGGCGGGCCATCCCCTGGTAGAACGGCTGGATCCTGACTCCTGCCGAGTAAGCGTGCCTGGTCGGTCGAAGACCTCCTAGGAGTGAGTTGATGATAGACAGGGGCAGAAAGCATCGCAGCGTCCTCCGGATGCTGCGCAGATTCACGGCCAACGAGCGAGGCTCGGTTGTGATCATGGTGGCGCTGAGCATGGTCGTCCTGAGCGCGGCTGCCGCGCTGAGCGTCGACGTCGGCCAGCTTTACACGACGCGGGGTGACCTGCAGAACTCGGCAGACGCAGCCGCGCTAGCAGGTGCGCAGTCCCTCGTCGTCAGCAGCGGTGAGGCGCACGAGCAAGCGGAGGCGTGGGCGGAGAGGAACGGCCTGTCGGCTGAGGAGATTGGTCCGATCAACGATGGCGTGAACTGCAGCGACGTCACGCGACCTAACACGTTGACCGTTCACGTCCAGCGCAACGTCGGCTTCACTTTCGCGCAGGTCATCGGCATCACAGACGGAGATGTAGTCGCCTGTGCCACTGCCCAGATTGGCTCACCTGCCGAACGCGACGGGCTGTTCCCGCTGTCGATTCCCGAGGATTACATCAACTTCGACGGTGAGTCGCAGCTGAAGTACGACGCCAATGACCTTCACAACGGCAACAGCCTTGCGCTCGACCTTGAGGATGGCGAGTCGGGCAGCGGTGGCGATCAACTCGAGAACAACCTGAAGTTTGGATCTGACGAGCCCCTATGCGCGACCGACGCAGACCCAGCCGGCATTTTCTGTACGGCGTCGAGCATTGCCGACAGCGAACCTGGAAACAAAATCGCCGCCATCAACGACGGCCTCCAGTATCGAATGGATAACACCAGCGAGGCCTGCGACGAGCTATCCGAGGTTCGACAGGAACGTGCGGACGGCACCTATGGCATCAAGCCCGGGTGCAATCCGTTCCAGGGCGACAGCGACAGCAAGCGGATTGTCTTGATTCCGGTTATCGATCAGGACGACTGGGACGACTGCAACGGAAACTGCGAGGTCACCATCCGGCGCTTCGCGATCTTCTTCCTATCCGACTTCGACTGCAGCAGCGGTAACGATTGCAAGGTCTTCGGCACGTTCCTCGACATGGTCATCGATATTGGAGCGGTGATGGGTGACCTGGTGCCAGGCAGCGGCATCACGATGGTTCGCCTGGTCGACTAGACCCGGTTGTCCCGGGTTTACCAGGGGCGGATATCGCCGTCGTCGAAGCAACTGCCGGGAGCCATCTGCATCTGCAGGAAGTTGTCCGAAAGCTCGGGGGCGATGGCCTGCTCGGCCCAGTGAGCACGTTCTGACTCCGGCAGCCTGCTAACCAGGTCGCCCCAGCTTGCGTGGATCAGCCGGTCGTTGTCAGCGATGCCGAAGTCGAGCGACCAGCCGCCATCCTTCTTTATCCTGCCTGCGCTGTTCGAGCGGATGATCGAGTACCCGTCGCGGCCGCGGTAGGCATCAAGGACCTCGGACCTGAACCACAGCTGAAGGAGATCCGGCGAGCCCTGTGAAAGGGCCCGCCGGTAGAGAATCTCGAGATTCTTGCTCAAGCCGCTCAGCGCTCGATGGGCATGTCAACCATGGAGCCCCATTCGGTCCATGAGCCGTCGTAGTTGCGGACGTCGTCGTAGCCAAGCAGCTCCTTGAGAGCGAACCAGGTGTGGGACGAGCGCTCGCCGATGCGACAGTAGGCGATGACCGGCTTGGAGCCGTCCAGACCTTTGGCACCATAGAGCTCCTTGAGCTCTTCAGCGCTCTTGAACGT
>DASTBR010000183.1:0-18270 GCA_035711945.1 Dehalococcoidia bacterium | reverse complement strand
GCTTTTTGTCGGGTCGTGACATGTGGCCTCCCTTGCGCCAAAAGTAGCGAGACCGGGGATCGGCGAGATCAAGGTCGACGAGCTGCCGTAACAAACCCGCGATGTAGAACTGAGTTCGAAGCTTCGCCTGCCTTAGGCAGGCAACTACAAAGGGCGCGACAATCACCCAGCCAACTGCACGTGGCGATGGCGATACTTACTGGGTGACTGCCGCCAACCCGGACTACTTTGCGATTACGCGACACCTGATGCGCATCTACGAGCCGGCCGCGCTCGATCAGCCCCATCGCTCACGGGCTGCGGTGCTGCTACCGCTTTACGAGTTCGAGGGCGAGCAGTGCGTATTGGTCACCAAGCGCACCGACCTGGTTGAGCACCACAAGGGTGAGATCTCGTTTCCGGGTGGGGCGATGGACGACTGCGACGAGGATATTAACGCGTGTGCCTTGCGCGAGGTGGAGGAGGAGCTGGGGGTCGACCCTGAACACGTCGAGCTGATCGGCGCGCTGGACGATATCGTCACGATCACGAACTTCCACGTCACGCCCGTGGTCGGCGTGATCACCGAGTCGCCATACGCCTTCACGCTGCACGAGCACGAGGTCGCGGAAGTGATCGAGCTGCCGGTCTCGTGGCTACTGGAGCCCGAAAACCTGGTGGAGGAGCCGCGGGAGCGCGACGGGATGCGCTACGTGAACTACATCTACCGCTACGACGGCAACGAGGTCTGGGGCGCCACCGGCCGCATTCTCCACCAGTACGTCGAATTGTTGCGGGCTGGGTTGGAGTTGGATCTCGACAATCCGCTGGCGGAGATCAAGCTGCCGTCACAAACGCCTGGCTACTCGTAAGTTCCATAGCCGAGTCGTCCAAAAGCGCCTGGGTGAGAATTCGACGCTTGGCGCACCTGTCTCCAGAGGTGACTCTGCGATAGGCGCGCAGCTACAAAAGTGATGCGCGGGGCCATGGGGCCGGGGCGGATGCAATACGCCCCTTGTATCTTTCCTCTCGATCTCCCGACATTAGTCGTGAGGTTGGGGACGTGACAGGCCGATACGCCCCAGGATCCTCGAGATCGCCGCGTAGTGTGGTCGTCACGTCCTCTTTTGCCCCTTCGAGTCCGCACAGTTGTCTGGGCTCCGAAGCCCGCATACAAGGATGGTTCGGCGGGGGCTTATCTCTCAGCGAGGAGGAGAGAGCGTGTCGAATTACGTTGGCATCGATGTGTCTGCTGCCTGGCTCGATGTCGCCGTGCTCGCTGCGGACGGCACTGTTGGACTGTCTCGAGCCAGCAACGACGCCGCGGGAGCCCAGCAGCTGGTTGAGAACCTGCGCTCTGTTAGGCCCGCCCTGGTCGTCCTCGAAGCAAGCGGTGACTTGGAGGTACTGATCAGCGCCGCACTCGGTGCCGCCGACTTCCCTGTTGTCGTAGTCAACCCGCGACAGGTGAAGGAGTTCGCTCGCGCCCTGGGCCGCCTGGCCAAGACCGACCGGCTGGATGCGCGGGTCCTGGCCGAATTCGCAGCCCGTGTTCAGCCGCCGGTTCGAGCTCTTGCCGACAGCGAAAGCCGCGAATTGAAGGCGCTCGTCGAGCGGCGGCGCCAGCTCAATGAGATGATCGTTGCCGAGAAGAACAGACTGACTCGGGCGAGCGGGGCGGTTAAGCGCGATATCCAAGAGCACATCGAGTTTCTCCGACGGCGGCTGAAGGACGTCGACGGGGACCTGGCGAGAGCGATCCAGGCCTCTGCGCTCTGGCGAGCGAAGGACGACCTGTTGAAGTCGGTCCCGGGAATCGGACCGGTGACCGCATCGCTGCTGATAGCTGAGTTGCCAGAGCTGGGCAGGCTCGACCGGCGACAGATAGCTTCTCTGGTCGGTGTGGCGCCCTTCAACCGCGACAGCGGGACTCTGCGCGGTCGCAGGACCGTTTGGGGCGGAAGACGGCGTGTGCGGGCCGCTCTTTACATGAGCACGCTGGTAGCCACGCGCCACAACCCCTTGATCAAGGCCTTCTACAGTCGCCTGGTCGCCGCTGGGAAGCCGCCCAAGCTCGCTCTCACCGCCTGCATGAGAAAGCTGCTCACGATCGTCAACGCGATCCTCCGCAACGAGACCCCTTGGCGATGGAGTCCAAGCCTTGACGCCTAAGACAGTTACTACCTGAAGTGGGCAGGTCAGGTCAGCTCGCCGGAGACGTAGACGGGGCCTTGGGGCGTAACGGAGCCGTCGCCCTCCTCGAGGGTGATGGCCATGGCGTCGGAGGCGAGGACGTCGCCTTCGAGGGCGACCTGGAAGCTCTCGCCCTCTTCGATGTCGAAAGTGCTGACGCTTTGCGGCTCTTCGCCGGCGAACAGCCAAAGCTGGTAGACATGGTCTTCGTCGTTCTCGGGGAGGTTGCGTGCGATAACCGTGGCCGACTCACCGTCCGGCGACACTATTAGCGCCACGGCTGCGTCCGGTGCCTGTTCGCTCCCGGTCATCGTGATGATCTGCCCTTCGGTCAGGCCCTCCTCGAGGTTGGCGAAGCGGTCCTCAGCATCGTCCGCGTCGTTTCGGGCGTCGATCGTGAGGAAACCGAGGACGCCGAGGGCCGCTGCTGCGGCCGCGCTGGCCGCCCAAGTGCCCATCCGTCCACCGCCCCATCGCGGAGCCCGCGGCAGGCGACGGCCGCGCTCAGTTTCGAGATTGACAACGCCTGACGAGTCAACCGCCGCTAGGATTCGCGGGCCGAGCTCGGCGCGCGGCGCACGGTCCTCGAGCGCTGCGCCGATGGCAGAGGCGGTATCGGCGTATTCGGCGAAGCGCCGCGAGCACTCCGGGCACTCATGAATGTGGGCGACGGCCGGTTCTGCCTCCTCGGGCGGCAGGGCGCCGACGGCCAGCGTGGCAAGGTCGTCGGGGTCGACGTGGCTCGCGGTGATGCGCTGGTCGTTCATGCGTGTTCCACCTGGATGGACGCACGCATCTTCTCGAGGGCGAGGCGGATGCGGCTCTTGATCGTGCCCACAGGTACATCGAGCGCTGTAGCGATCTCCGGATAGCTATAGCCGCCGAAATACGCGAGCTCGATGGCATAGCGCTGATCGCTTGGGAGCTCATCGAGTGCCTTGGCCATGACGTCGCGGTCGGCGATCACACTCATCGCCCTGGCCGTGGAACTCTCGGGGACCACTGCGTCAAGCAAGGGGAGGTTGCTCCGTGGGCCCTTCTCTCGCCGCAGGCGGTCGATGGCGGAGTTTCGCGTGATGGCCAGGACCCACGTGCGGACGCTGCCCGCCTCCGACCGGTAGGTAGCTGCCCGGCGCCAGACGGCGACGAAGGCATCCTGTACGGCCTCCTCGGCCGACTGCCAATCGTTGAGGATCCTCTGCGCCAGCGCGTAGGTGATGCCCTTGTAGCGGACATAGAGCTCCTCGAGCGCCCGGGCGTCGCGTTGGGTGATCGCCTCTAGCAATCCGTGGTCGTCAGTTGCGTCCAAGCGTCTATTCCGAATACGTGGGCTGGCCGCGCGGGGATCATCGTTCTTGGCCTTTGTACCGCATCTGCTGGTATCGCGGGTCATGCGCTCCAGCGCGCCGGAAGCGAAGCCGGATAGCGTCCATTGCGCCTGCATACCCTTCCCTACGCAGGAAAACGTCCTCCGGCTCAGAGAGCCCGGCTTGACCTCAGAACGGCAGTGTCTTCGAGGCCTGGGTCAGTTGCCTGCGCAGGCGCCGGCTTTCGGGGATCCAGCGCTCGACCTCGGCCCAGAAGCGCGGCGAGTGGTTTGGAACGCGCAGATGAGCCAGTTCGTGAACTACCACGTAGTCGATCAGCGCGGGGTCGAGCATGACCAGCCGCCAGTTGAGGCGAATCGAGTCGTCGGCCGAGCAGCTGCCCCAGCGCCGTTTCTGGTCGCGGACGAGCACGCGCGCCGGCTTCAGGCCGGTCAGGCCAGTCCAGCGGCGGACCACCTGCTGCAGCCGCGCCTCAGCCGCGTCGACGTACCAACTCTTGAGACCGTCGCTGATGACGCTCGCGCGCCGACTGTCGTCCAAGCGAAAAGGCACCGCAGCCTGCAGTCTCCCGCGTCTCATGCTGAAATCGATGTCGTCGCGGTCGGCCAGCTGCACCCAGAACCTGTGCTTCTTGCCGAGTAATGGAAACGACTCGCCGGTGATGAAGCGCGGCACCGGCCGCGAGCGCAGCTCGGCCTGTGCCTTTTCGATCCACCGGGCCCGCTGTCGCACGAATGCCTCAATCTCGTCTCGTGCGGCTCTCTGTGGGGCGCGCACACGGACGGCGCCGTCGGAGAGCAGATCGAGGCTGATCGTGCGGCGGCGTTGCGCGGTGCGCACGAGCAAGTAGGGGATGCTGCGCCCGCCGACGAAGACTTCGCCGCTAAGGGCGCCGGGTGGCCTGGCAACCGCGGAGTCGTGCGGGCTCACCTGCGTTATGTATGACGGCTCGGATCCAGATCGTCAAGAGGCGTCGCCGAAGCGGGAGACCTCTCGCTGCATGTCCAGCGGCGCGACCGGCGCAGCATTCTCGAACTCGCCCCAATGCTCGCGAGGGACCATCCACATGATCTCGAATTCGTTGCCGTCGGGGTCGGCGCCGTAAAGAGACTTGGTTGCGCCGTGGTCGCTCTGACCGGTCAGTGCGTTGAGCTCGGCAAGACGAACCCGCGCTGCGGCCAGGTCTTCGATCCTCGGCACCTGCCAGGCGAGGTGATAGAGGCCAATAGAGCCCCGCGGTGGCGGCTGAGCCGCTGGGCCAAGGGCGAGAAGACCGAGGTCATGATGGTTCTCCGAATCGCGTGCCCGCAGGAAGGCCATCGGCCCCGAGCGCGCGATCTCTTCAAAGCCGAAGGCTTCCTTGTAGAAGTTGGTTGCGCGGTCGAGGTCGGACACGAACAGGACGGCGTGGTTCAGGCGCTCCACAGGGATGAAGCCTTTAGAGGCCATACTGCGGCTCGGCTTGAGTGATAGAAGTCATCAAAATCGAGGCTTGTCCTCTACGACAATCGTCTCACACGCAGCCGCGGCCCGGCGTCGAATAAGACAGGCGTCAGGCACAAAGGCGTCAATCCGTAGCGATGGCGACCAGGAGGACCAGATGCGCGATCTCAAACTTTCCCGAATGAGCATGCTTCCCCTATTCCGGGAAACCAGCCAACCGAAGCTCAGATACCTCGCGGCCGTGGCCGACGAAGTGACCGTCCAGCGCGGCACGATCCTGGCCATGCGCGCCGGTCTCATGGCCGACTTCTTTGTGGTCGAGGAGGGCAGAGGGCTATGGCAAATCGTTGGACACGAGCCCATCACGGTCGGGCGAGGCGATGTCTTCGGCGAGCTGCCAGTCGAACACGGACACGCAATTGAGCGTGAAGTCACCCTGGTGGCCGAGTCCGAGATGCGACTGTTGGTGATACGGCGCGAGGCGTTTTCGTTGCTGAACGAAGTGGTCCCAGGCCTAACCGGCACACTGGCCGAAGCGGTGGCGCTACACTCTGGCTTCTAGAGCCCAGTCGGGCGGGAGGAAGCCATGGCCGGAGCGCCCAAGCAAATTGACGCGAAGAAGCCCGCTGACTACCTGGAGGTACTGAGCCGCATCGTATTTGCGACCGGCATCTCGGGCGAGGTGGTAGACCGCAAGTGGCCGGGGATCCGCGAGGCCATGCATGACTTCGACGCCGAACGGCTGGCCAACCTCAGTCCCGACGAGCTCGACAAGCTCTCCACGGATACGCGTGTGATCCGGAACCGTCGCAAGCTGGAGGGAATTGTCTCGAACGCCCAGACGATCCTGGCGCTCGAGAAGGAGCATGGCGACTTTCGCAAGTACCTGGACTCGTTCGACAGCTTTGAGGCGGCAGAGAAGGACCTGAAGAAGCGCTTCAAGTTCGTCGGCGACTACGGCGCGTACCACTTCATGTACGTGGTGAAGGAGCCGGTGCCCGATTGGCATGAATGGTGCCGCAGCCACGGGCGCGAGCATTTCCCTGCCCACGATTGACAGTGACGCGTTGATCCGCGCCGACGCCAACCCTAGTATTTGCAAGTAACTGCAATTACATCGGGAGGCGTATGGGCTGCGAAAACCAGGTGGCAACGCTGTTGCGGGAGGCCGGCCACAAGCTCACCCCACAGCGGATGATGATCGTCTCCGCCTGCCGGCATGCGGGCGGCCATCGATCGGCGGCTGAGATCCTCGCTGAGGTCCGCAAGGAGGCCCCGTACGTCGATGCCTCGACGGTCTATCGCACGCTCTCGGTCCTCAAGGAGTTGCGACTCGTAACCGAGACGGATGTCGGAGAGGGCGAGACGGTATACGAATGGATCCAGGAGGACCGACACCACCACCTGATCTGCAAGGTCTGTGGCGGCATCCAGCGTCTCAACCATCGCTACCTCGAGGACATAGGGGCAGAGATCATGAGCGATTCCGGCTTTCGCGCAGACATCGATCACTTCGCCATTTTTGGCACCTGCAAGACGTGTTTAAAGGGAAAGGGCAGTGCTTGACGAAGTTTCAGTTTCTCGTGGTAGGCGCACTTCTGGTGTCAGCTGTTGTCGCGGCGTGTGGTGACGACGATGGCGATGACTCGGGCAGCGCAGAGGACTCCGGCAATGAAGACCGGGCCGTGGTCGTGACGACTGTGTCACCGATCACAAACATCGCGGAGAACATAGGCGGCGATCGCATCCGGCTGGTCGGGATCGTGCCCGAGGGGGTGAACTCTCACACGTTCGAGCCGGCGCCGTCCGACGCCGAGATCCTCTCGGAAGCCGACATCATCTTCGTCAACGGCCTACAGCTCGAGGAACCAACGGTGGAGCTGGCGGAGGACGTGAAGGCGTCCGACACCGAAATCGTCTCGCTGGGCAACGAAACGATAACTCCTGAGGAGTATCAGTTCGACTTCAGCTTCCCCGAGGAGGAGGGAGCGCCGAATCCGCACCTCTGGCCAAACATTCCCTACGGTATTCGCTACGCCGAGATCATCCGCGACAACCTCGTGGAGCTTGATCCGGATAACGCCGACTACTACGAGGCCAACGCTGAAGAGTACATCGGCAGGTTGGAGGAGCTCGACACGGCCGTTAAGGAAGCCGTAGAGACAATCCCCGAAGAGAACCGCAAGCTCCTTACGTACCACGACTCATACGCCTATTTCGCGCAGGAGACCGGGATGACGGTGATCGGTGCGGTGCAGCCGTCAGACTTCGGCGAGCCGTCCGCTGCAGAGGTCGCCGATCTTATCGACCAGATCGAAGCGGAGGGCGTGACGGCTGTCTTCGGCTCGGAGGAGTTCCCCAGCGACGTCCTGGAGCAGATAGCGAACGAGAGCGGCGCAGAGTACATCGACGACCTGCGTGATGACGACCTGCCCGGTGAGCCGGGTGACTCGGAGCACTCATACATCGGGCTGATCCTGCGCAACATGGCGATCATGATCCCGGCCCTAGAGGGGAACGTTGACGCTCTCGAGGGCATCGAAGAGGAGAACCTCGAAGACACCGACGCGGAGTACCCGCAGTGACGGCCATCGCCGGCGGCGAACGCGGCGCTCTGCATGCGCGGGGCCGCTCTGAACCGTGGCTGGAAGACCGCGAGACCCTGGTGCGGTTTGAGCAGGTCAGCGCGGGCTACGGTGGCAGCATCCAGGCTGTTCGGAACCTTACTCTGTCAGTCCATGAAGGCCAATTCATGGGCATCCTCGGTCCCAGCGGTTCCGGCAAGACAACTCTGCTGCGACTGATTTTGGGCACCGTCCACCCAACGTCCGGCCGACTGGAGATGACAGGCCGCGAACAGATCGCCTACGTCCCTCAGCTGGAGACGGTCGATTGGAACTTCCCCGTGACTGCCGAGGAGGTGGTCCTGATGGGGCGCTGGGCCAATCGCCCGTATGTGCCCTGGGCCAGCTCGGAGGATAGGGAAGAGGCGCAGCGCATCATGAAGCGGCTGGGCATCGAGGACCTGGGCCGACGACACATCCGGGAGCTCTCCGGCGGGCAGCAGCAAAGGGTGTTTCTTGCCCGGGCGCTAGTCTCGCGACCGCGGATGTTGCTTTTGGACGAGCCAACGAGCGGCATCGACATTCGCACCCGGGATGAAGTTCTTCACTTGCTTCACGAACTGAACCATGAGGGCATCACGATCGTCATGACGACGCACGATCTGAACTCGGCGGCTGCTCACCTGCCGTGGCTAGTCTGTCTGCGGCAGCGCATCATCGCGGAGGGCCCGCCGGAGCGTGTGATGACTCGCGACGCGCTTGGCGCTACGTACGGTGCGGAGATTGTGGTGCTCCATCACGAGGGCATGGTTTTCGTTGGCGAGCGGCCACACGTAGGACACGACGATGCCTGACATCTCGTTCAGCGAGCCGCTGCAGTACGAGTTCTTCAAGAACGCGTTGATCGCGGCCACGCTGTCGGGCGCTGTGTGCGGGCTGATCGGCGTCTACGTCGTATTGCGCAAAATGAGCTACATCGGTCACGGGCTGTCACACGCAATTTTCGGCGGCGCCGTAGTCAGCTTCGTGGCCTCGGTCAACTTCTATATCGGCGCCGGCCTCTGGGGATTCCTCTCCGCGCTTCTGATCAACCTGACGACGCGCAAGCGGCAGATCAGCGCCGACGTGGCGATCGGTGTGGTGACGACGGCGAGCTTCGCGTTGGGGGTGGCGATCATAAGCAGGGAGGGCCGCTTCTCTCGAAACTTCGAGGCGGCGCTGTTCGGCAACGTGCTCGGTGTAACGTCGACCGACCTCTACATCCTCGGCGCGGTGACAATTGGCGTGGCCGCGCTGGTGGCGGTGCTCTACAAGCAGCTGCTCTTCATGACGTTCGACCCGGAGGTGGCGCCCGCTTACGGGGTGCGAACCGGCTGGGTCGATACGGCCTTCGCGCTGATCCTGGCGGCGGTTGTCGTGGCGACGATGCGGATTCTGGGCGTGACGTTGATCGCGGCGGCGTTGGTGATACCGCCGATCACGGGCAGGCTCCTGACCAACAGCTTCTCGCGGATGATGGCTATCTCGACGGTGATGGGTGCTCTCACCGGATTCCTCGGCATCTATATCAGCTACTGGTGGGACATCGCTTCCGGAGCCGCCATCGTCTTGCTGCAAGCCGCTGTGTTCCTGGTTGTGATCTCGTGGACGTTGCTCAGGGCGCGGATATTGGGCCGGCCTGCGGCTGAAGCTCTTCCACTTGGGTCCGAGGTTGCGGCGTTCGACTGAACTGCCGCTAAGCGGGATCGGCTGGCTTTCGCCAAGACGCGACGATGACGTCCGATTGAGAGGGATGCTGACGGCCCATTCGGTTGGCCAGGCGCAGCGATAGGGCGCTGAGCCGATCCGGCATCGCCTTTAGCATCGCGACCCAGTAGGGAAAGGCCCACATCAAGGAGACCCCACGGTAGCTCTCGAGTTCGAGGATGCCGGTCGCCAAACGGATGGTCGTCGGCAGATCGCCCTTGAATGTGTGATCACGGGGAATCACCCAATACGGCCGCGAGCCATTGCGAAAGTCTGGGTTGGTGGCCCTGATCACCGGATAGAGCGATCGTCCCATGCGGCAGGATAGGCTCTCGAAATTGGCGATCGACATCACGAAGCGACCTTGAGGCTTGAGGACGCGGCGGATCTCCTCCATCGCCTGGCGCGGCCGGGCGAAATGGTCGAACGAGCCTTTGCACATCACCCGGTCGAACGTCTCGTCGGCATAAGGCAGTGCCTCGGCGATTCCTCGGGCGAGCACAACCTGTTCCTCAGCGGAGGCGTTTCGGTCCCGCGCGAGACTAAGCATCGTGTCTGAGGGCTCGAGACCGTGGGCCTGCCACCCGCTGGGAACGAGCTGTGCGACATCGCCGCCCGCGCCGCAGGCGATGTCGAGGACGCGCCCACCGAACCAGGGACCTATCGCGTCACGCGAGGCTACCTGGTCGAGCGTCGCTTCAAGCATGCGGTCGAACAGGTAGAACGAATCGGGGCCGAGCTCGCCGACGAAGAGATCTTCTGTATCCCAGCGGAGGTCGACGTCCGCAAAGCCGCTGGCTGTTGGATCTTCCACCTTTGAATTGTCCCCGGTAGCGGGCCGCCCAGCCACGCCAGCTTTAGTGAAAGGCGAGCAGGATATTACGGCTGACAGCGAACTCGGAGACCTGGTGGCGTAGCTCGCGGAATTCCTCGCCGTCGAGGTTCGGGTTCTCATCGAGCAGCTTGACGGCGATGCGCCGTGCCTCCGCCAGCAGATCCTCGTCGGTCAGGCGGGCAACGCGAAAATCTGCCAGGCCGCTCTGGCGGACTCCGTAGTACTCACCTTCGCCGCGGATGCGCAGGTCTTCTTCGGCCAGCTTGAAGCCATCCTGTATGCGGACAACTAGGTCGAGGCGCTCGCGCGCTTCGTCGGATGGGTCATCGGCGAGCAGCAGGCAGTAGCTCTGATCGGCGCCGCGTCCAACACGACCGCGGAACTGATGGAGCTGGGAGAGCCCGAAGCGGTCGGCGCCTTCGATCATCATGACCGTGGCGTTTGGAATGTCGATGCCTACTTCGATGACGGAAGTCGAGACGAGGATGTCGTTTTCGCCAGCACGGAACGAGCGCATGACGTGGTCCTTTTCGGCCGGTTTCATGCGACCGTGGAGGAGGCTAAGCCGCAGATCGGGAAAGACCTCCGAGCTCAGGCGCCGGTGCTCCTGGACGGCCGCTTTTGCCTCGATCGCCTCCGACTCTTCTACAAGGGGGCAGATCACGAAGGCCTGTCTGCCCTGCTGCACCTGCTCGCGCACGAAGTTGTAGGCGCGTGGCCGGTCATGAGGGCTGACGTAGCGTGTTTCGATCGGCCTACGGCCAGGTGGGAGTTCGTCGATCACCGAGTTGTCGAGGTCGCCGTAAACCGTCAGAGAGAGCGTGCGTGGGATCGGCGTGGCGGTCATCACCAAAAGATGCGGGCTCTGACCTTTCTTCTTGAGAAGGTCCCTCTGCACAACCCCGAAGCGATGCTGCTCGTCGATGATGGCAAGGCCAAGGCGTTCAAACTCGACCGACTCTTCGATCAGTGCATGGGTGCCGACGACAATGTCGACTTCAGCGTTGGCGACTGCCGCTCTGACCGCCTTCTTCTCCGACGCCTTCTGTCCACCGGTTAGGTGAGCGATACGGATGGGGCGTTCGAGAAAGCTCGACTTCGCCTCACGGATGGGGCCTTCATCGTCCGCGGCGCCCAGAAGGCTGGAGACCGTCCGGAAGTGCTGCTCGGCCAGGATTTCCGTCGGCGCCATGAGTACTGCCTGGTGGCCGCTGCTCAGCGCGGCAACGAGGGCTGCGGTGGCGACCACCGTCTTGCCGCTGCCGACATCTCCCTGCAGCAATCGGCTCATAGGCACTGGAGCGGAAATGTCAGCGAGGATCTGGTCCAGCGCTCTCCGCTGGGCGTTGGTCAGCTGGAATGGCAGAGAGGCGACGAAACCAGTGGCGGCTGCGGGATCGGCCACAAGGCGAGGTGCCGATGGACCGGACTGCCAGAGACGGCGGCGAGCGAGCACGACGAGTTGCTTGACCAGGAATTCGTCGAAGCTAAGGCGCTTTTCGGCACGGGTGTAGTCGTCGGCATCGTGCGGGTAGTGGTAGTGAGATATCGCT
This sequence comes from Dehalococcoidia bacterium, assembly GCA_035711945.1. Taxonomy (GTDB): domain Bacteria; phylum Chloroflexota; class Dehalococcoidia; order WHTO01; family WHTO01; genus DASTBR01. The sequence goes on along the minus strand of DASTBR010000183.1, from coordinate 6,629 downwards.
TCCTGCTGTGCCTCGAGATTCAGTCCTGAACGGATCCATTCGGGCAACAATTCCGGAACGAGGTCGACGTAACCTGTCAGAGCGAGCCCGACTGCCCGCCTCAGCGTCCGCTGAGGCAGGCCGGCGGTCGACGGATAGACAGGGATTAGGCGACCACGCTCAATGTCCTCCAGCGTTTCCTCGGTGGCCGGCTCGTATTCGGGGTTCTCGAACTGAAGCCGCCCGTTGAAGTAGCCGACCTTGCCGGAGAAAACGAACTCCTTGCCCGGCTTGAGCTGGTTGGCAACCCACGATTGGTTGAACCAAACGGCATCGATGCGGCCGAAGCCGTCCGTAAGAACTGCGCGTACCGGGCGGCCCCTGTTGCCGCGAAAGGGGGCGTCGACGGTGTGAACTCGGGCCAGGGTGGTTCGGTCGCCCGGCTGCAGAGTCGCGATCTTCGCGAGGTGGCCATAGTCGATGTGGCGGAATGGATAGTGGGTAACGAGGTCGTAGACCGTGGATATCGGTCCGACGTTGCGCCGGATCTTCTTGATCTTCTCGGCGGTCGTACCTCGGATGCTAAGCCGTTCGATAGGCGTGGCAAGGCCGCCACTCTCGCCGGGCGCGATGCGGAGACTCCCCGCCGGTTTGGTTGGCGATGTCCGTGCGGGTCGGCGTGTGCTCGTTCTGGCCCGCGTGGTTGAACCAGCTCCGACGCTGCGTATCCATTCAGCGCGCTCGGAGGGCGTCAGTGAGGCGTAACCGCGAGCTGGCAGGGCGAGGATTGACCCCCTGATCGGCGAGGACAAAGGGATCCGATCGATGACGTTCTTGAGCAGGCGGTCAACTCCGCCCAATACGGACTTGTTGTCATAGCCGCGACGCTCTTCCTGCTGCAGCACTTTCCGCAAGAGCTCCTCTGCTTCATGGCGAGCGCCGCGAGTGGTCAACGGTAGGTCCTAGACCTCCTGCACCTGGATGCCGACCATGCCTGGTCCGGCGTGAACACCAATGACAGGGCCCGCGAAGCCGACTTCGATCGGAACGCCCGGAAAGTTTCGCTCGAGCCGGATGCGGACATCCTGGGCATCCTCCGGGGTCGTCGCGTCTACCACAGCGAGCCGGCGAGGTTGACCGCGGGAGCCTGCCAGCTCGACGAGGGTGTCAAGCGACTTCTTGCGGGTGCGGACGCGGGCAAACTGGGCAACCTTGCCCTCGTCGTCCAGGCCGAGAATCGGCTTAACATCGAGAGCCTGACCGAGAAGAGCCTGTGTCCGGCCCAAGCGTCCGCCGCGCTGAAGATAGTCCAGGGTGTTGATGGCGAGATAGGTGCGGATCTTGTCCGCACCCTCCCGTGCGATTCGGGCAACCTCGCCCAGATCGGCCCCGCGGCTCGCGGCATCAACCGCATCCCGTACGACAAACGTCTGACCAAGGGATGTTGCTTTCGAATCGACCATCTCAATTCGAGGGTGGCCGTTCATCTGCGCCGCCGCCATAGCAGACGTATTGAACGTGCCTGAGATGTGGGACGAGAGGTGTATCGCGACGACCTCACTGGTGGTCGCAGCCATCTCGCGGAAGGCCTTTTGAAAGTCCCCAGCGGATGGCTGGGAGGTCCGAGCGAGCTCCTTGCTCCCGGTGAGGAGCTCGAAGAAGCCATCGATGGAGAGATCAACCCCGTCGCGGTAGGTGGTTTCGCCGAAAGTGACATAAAGCGGTACTACCTTGACGCCTCTCGCCTCGGCTTCTCCCGGCGCGAAGTAGGCCGTGCTGTCAGTGAGGACTCCGACGGTCATCAGGACGGAAGATATCAGAGCGGCTGAGTATCAACGGCCAGTCAGGCCAGCATTGGCAGGGCAGGGGAGACTGCTGGCTCAGTCTCGAGCCAGCAAGCGACCGTGTCGAGACCAGTCGCGAGCTCGATCTTCGGCTCCCAGCCAAGCTCACTTCTGGCTCGACTGGTGTCCAGTATGAAGTCCGCGGCAAGCAGCTCAACCGAAAAGCGATTGAGGGGAGCTGGTCCGTCAAGCTTGCCGATGTTCCAGACCGTCTCAGCCGCCCAAGCCGCTGCGCGGGCTGCGGCGAGTGGGATGGAGCGAATCTCCGGATCGACTCCGAGGGCCCTGGAGAACTCGGCGAGATACTGCTGGAAAGTGGCCGGCGCAGGCCCGTCCAGGTTGAACGCGCGTCCATTCATGGGCGGCCGTTCGAGGGCGGCGGCGACCGCCGAGACAAGATCGTCAACGTGTATCAACCCAAAGTGGAGAGGACGACGGCCGACGTTGGCGACGCGTCCCGCGCGAATCGCTGCCGCGACGGGCGCGCTCAGCCTGTCGCCTGGGCCGTAGACAGCGCCCATGCGCAGGACGCTGGCCTGAAATCGGCCGGCTTCGCCGAAGTCGAGAACGACCTTCTCGGCCGCGGCTTTATTGATGCTGTAGGTGTCATAGACCGGCGGATCATCGACGATCCTCGCCTTGTCCTCTGCCAGGGGGACGCCGCGGCGGTTATCCCTGGCATAAACTGCTGCGGAGCTCATCTGTACGACGTGGGCGACACCGCTGTCGACTGCGGCGTGGCAGACGTTGAACGCCGCTATGAAGTTAATGGAGCGTGCCTCCCACGGGTTCGCGTAGGCGTCTACCAGTGCCGCGCAATGGATAACTGCTTCAGCTCGCTGGAAGGCTCGCTTGAGGGCGTCCTGGTCACGAACATCTGCCGAGATGACCTCGAACTGGCGGTCTAGCCTGTCCAGCCTGCTGGAGGCGCGCACGACGGCGACCGGCTCATGGCCGGCACTGCGCAAACCGTGACAGAGATTTGAGCCGATGAAACCGCTGGCTCCGGTGATAGCGACGCGCACGATTGGAAAGGCTAAGCCAAATCGCGGGCGGGCAGAAGATTAGGGATGTTGAGCTGACCAGCTGAGAACTCTCGGACTGTACCGTCGTCGAGTTTCAGCAGGAGGGCGCCGGATTCTTTCACCGACTCGGCCAACCCTTCGACGACTGTGCCGTCGTAGTCGTGGATGGCCACTCTTTTCCCGAGATTGATGAGTCGCCCGCGCCACTCAGTGAAGAGGGCTGGAGCCCGGTTCGCGGCGTAGTGGGTCTCGAAGGCGTTCAGCACCGCCGCCAGTATTGCCTCGCGTGACCCGTTCGTACCTGTTTCGGTGAGGACGCTCGTTGCCGTATCAGCAATCTCGGGGAAAAGTCGGAGATCGAAGTTCACGTTGATCCCGATGCCAACCAGGGCAAAGCGCACGATGTCTCCGTCAATGTCGCTGTCGATGAGGGCGCCGCTGATCTTCTTGCCCTTTACGAAGACGTCATTCGGCCACTTGATGCCGCATACCAAGGGAGTAGCCGTTTCCAGGCCCTGAGCGATTGCAAGCGGCACGATCATGCCGAGTCGCGTCAACTGGTCGATGGAAGGGCGCAGAACCAGCGTGAAGTAGAGATTGCTCGCTGGCGGTGATACCCAACTGCGACCCTGGCGCCCGCGCCCGGCAGTCTGCGCATCCGCCAAGACAAGCGTGCCCTCCGGAGCGTCTTCCTCAGCTTCCGCGCGAGCAAGGTCCTGGGTGGAATCAATGCTTTCTCGATAGATTACGCGGCGGCCGAGAAACGACGTTTCCAGCCGGTGTTCGAGTACAGCGAGATCGAGAGTTTCCACCGGCCTAGGTTAGAGGAGCAAAGAAGAGGGGGTCTCCTTGGAGACCCCCTCTTTCAGCCAGGTCTTAACCCGGCTAGCTGAACCTTATCCGCGGCTCCCGCGGAGGCTCAGCACTCGGGCAAGACCGTGACTATTGTCTAAATCCAAGTGCATCACCTCCTTTCCTGTCGCCAAGATAGCTGACGGCTCGAGAGGCTGGCAACCGCAGATATCACGCGCGAACGATGGCTGCGGCCGGCTCCCAGCCAAGCTCGACAAGCACTTCGCGCGCGACCTGACGATCGTCCCAGGGCAGGTATTGATCGCCGACGATCAGGTAAGGCTCGTGACCCTTACCAGCGACCAGGACGACATCGCCGGCGTGAGCGTTCTCGAAGGCGAACTTCATTGCGTCGCGCCGGTCGGGGATTCGCACGAAGTCGTGACCTTCGTGCTTGCCGGCTTCAAGCATGGCGCCGGCTATAGCCTCGATGATGTCGAGAGGGTCCTCGGTTCGCGGGTTGTCGTTGCAGATCACCGTGAAGTCGGCGTTATCTGCTGCCGCCCGCCCCATGCCCGGCCTGCGTCCGGGGTCCCGGTCGCCACCACAGCCAAAGACAACGGTCAGGCGTCCAAGGGTCAGGGGCCGCAACGCCTGCAGGACGGACGCAAGCGACTCCGGCATATGGGCGTAGTCGACAATCACGCTGAAGGGTTGACCGCTTTCGATCCGTTCCACCCGTCCGGGCACGCCCTGCACCGAGTGCAGCGCCTCGGCGATGTCATCGAGCGAGACGCCCTGGCTGATGCCGACAGTCGCGGCAGCCAGCGAGTTGTAAACGTTGAAGAGGCCAGCCAGCGGGCTCTCTATCCAGATTGAGCCGTTGGGAGTGCGCAACTTGAACCGCGAGCCGCGATCTGAGAGCTCGGCGCCGGGTGCGGTTACGTCGGCCGGTGACTTCACGGCGTAGGTCAACACAGCAGCGTTGTTCGTCTGTTCTCGGAGATATGCGCTGTTCGGGTCGTCAGCGTTGAGTACGGCGGTCTTTTCGATCTCCTTGTCAACCGCCTCATCAAGCCAGCGGAAGAGTAGGCCTTTCGACTCGAGATAGTCCTGCATGTTGGGGTGGAAGTCGAGGTGATCTGGATAAAGATTCGTGAAGACGCCGACGTCGTATTCGGCATTGCGAAGGCGGTTCAACTTCAGGCCGTGAGAGGTAGACTCGACGACTGCATACTCCGTGTTCTCGTCGGTCATGGCGCGGAGCAGCTCCTGCACTTCGAGCGACTCAGGCGTGGTGAACTGGGAGCCGTTGACCTGGAAGTGTGAGCCAATCTTGAACTCGACGCTGGAGAGAAGGCCGGTTGAGTGGCCTCCAGCTTCGAGCACCGCGCTCGTCAGGTAAGTGGTTGTGGTCTTGCCCTTGGTGCCGGTGATGCCGACGACTTTGAGGTCGCGCGCCGGAAACCTGTAGAACGCTGCCGCTACGTCGGCCAGCGCTTTGCGTGTGTCGGGGGCGGTGAACGTCGCGACTCTCTCTGAATTGAGCGAATCGCTCCAAGGCCCGGACTTTCCGTCCTGGAAGATGACTGCGTTGGCTCCCGCCGCAACCGCCTGGGCAATGTACTCGTGCCCGTCGCTGACGAAGCCTTCAACCGCTACGAAGAGCGAGCCCGGCGATGCTTTGCGGGAGTCGTAGGCGACGGAGGCGATCTCGAGGTCCTGCGGGCCTGCTACGTGCTTGACGCCTTCGACGGAGGCGATTAGTTGGCTGAGCTGCACACTACCCCTCTCGGCCGGGCCGATTCTGCTATACAGGGTACTGTCTGGCCCGCGCGGAGGCTCTCAACACCGAGCCCGCTGACGCTATATAATTAATAGGAACAGGTTGCCTGAGGGCGACCAGAGGAAGCGGATGCTGACGATAACTGATAAGGCTGCCGAGAAGGTAAAGACCCTACTCGTCGACAAGGAAATGAACGAGGGCGCGCTGCGCGTATTCGTCGTCGGCGGGGGCTGTGCCGGCTACCAGTACGGCATGGCCCTGGCGCCCGAGGTGGAGTCCGAGGACGTGGTCTTCGAATACGAGGGCGTGAAGGTCGTCATGGACCCGGACAGCGCTCCGCTGCTCGAGGGTGCGCAGGTCGACTACGTAGAGGACCTGATGAAGAGCGGCTTTACGGTTTACAACCCAAACGCGGTTAAGAGCTGCGCCTGCGGGACGAGCTTCCAGACCGCCGAGGGTGGCGGCCAGGCTCGCCCCTGCTGCTGAGGGCCGCGGCTTCTAACCAGCGATCCAAGCCCCTCGAGAAGAGGGGCTTTCTGTTGGCAATAACGTCGCCGATTCCCGAACCTAAACGCAATGGAAGACGTGGTTACAGCTAATCCTCCGGAGGTCGAGGAAGGGCAGATCGACAAGCGCGCCGGTGGACTTCGCGAGAAGATCGAGGCCGGCGAGTTTGCGATCAGCGTTGAGGTTGATCCGCCGCGTGGGATTACGTCGCGGCGCATCGTCGAGGGCGCACGCATCCTCAAGGAGGCCGGCGTCGACGTAGTTAACGTTGCCGACAGCCCAATGGCACGCGCCCGCGTCAGCCCGATCGCCATCGGTGTCCTGTTGAAGCAAGAGCTGGAGCTCGAGTCGATCGTTCACTTTACGACGCGCGACCGGAACCTGATGGCGATCCACTCGGATCTGCTAGGCGCCCATGTGCTGGGCATCCGCAACGTCCTCTGTCTGCGCGGCGATCCGCCCCAAGTAGGCGGCTACGCCGACGCGATCGGAGTCTGGGACGTCAATTCGTCGGGCCTGATGCGCATCCTTAAACTGTTGAACGAGGGCAAGGATTGGGCCGAGAAGGACATCGGAAAGCCAACTGAGTTCTACATCGGCGCATCTGCCAACCCAACCGCGGTGTCGTGGGAGCGTGAATTCAAGCTTCTGAAGCGAAAGGTTGAGGCGGGGGCCTCGTTTTTCATGACACAGGCG
>DASTBR010000182.1:0-15022 GCA_035711945.1 Dehalococcoidia bacterium | reverse complement strand
GTGACATAAACCCAATCTGGGTAAGCCATGACTTCGACGAAGTGGAGCGCATCGGCGCCATAGTCGGGTCGTCAACGGTGAGGGCACTGCTTGAAACGGCGCCTCTCGGTGGGGCGGGCCAGTACGGGATCAACCTCAGCTGGTCCGAGCCAATACGCCAGGATCCAAGGCATGGCCGGTTAGTGGAAGACGTTGAGCTGCGATCGAAGTGTGTGCCAGTCCAGCTGCACCGGCGTCAACTAGCATCCGTCGAGGACATCGAGGCGGAGATTGCGCAACTCGAAGGCCGACTCAAGGGGTCGACTGGCAACGACAACGCCAGGCGCAACCTCATGCCACGCCTGAACCAGTTGAACATGGAGCGCACCATGCTGGCTTATCACCAGTTGCAGCCTCCAGATGAATACAGCGTTGAAGTTCAGGCCATTCGCATCGGGCAGAGGTGCGCTATCGTTTCGCTGCCTGGCGAATTCTTCGTGCAGACTGGTGCGGATTTGGCCAGCGCGGCTGGAATCGACAGCTTGCTGATCGCAGGGTACGCGAACGATTACATCGGCTACGTTCCACCCGCAGCGGAGTTCGCGAAGGGCGGATACGAAGTCGGTTTCGCGCGGTTTGCCGTTGAGTCTGAGGAACTGATCAGAACCGCTGCGCTCAGTGCTTTGAATACCGTCTGCGGCGTAGCCGGATGACGGCGCGTGACGATCTTGCGCTGAACGGCGGGACGCCGGTCCGCACGCAGCCCCTCGACACAAGCCACGGGGTCGGAGTCATCGGTGACGAGGAAATCGAAGGCGCTATCGGTGTGCTGCAGAGCCGCTCCTTGTTCCGCTACTACGGCCCGGACTTCAAGGAGCACGCGAACCGGCTCGAAGCCGCCTTGCAGCAGCGTTTTGGCGTAAGCCACGCGCTGGCAGTCAGCTCGGGCACCGCTGCCTTGCAGCTCGGTCTCGTTGGACTTGGGGTCGAGGAAGGCGACGAGATAATCGTTCCGGCCGTAACCTTCATCGCGACGGTCGGCGCGGTGGTCTCGGCACGCGCCGTGCCAGTCTTCGCGGAAGTCGACGAGTCACTGAACCTCGACCCTGCGTCGTTCGAAGCAAACATCACGGAGAAGACGCGAGCTGTTATTCCCGTGCATCTCTCCAACGCGGCAGCCGACATGGATCCGATCATGGAGATCGCGCGGCGTCGCAAGATCCGTGTCCTCGAGGACGCAGCGCAGGCGATTGGCGTGACCTATCGCGGACGACCCGTTGGCACGATCGGCGATGCCGGCGCGTTCAGCCTTCAGCTGGAAAAGAACATCACGAGCGGCGAGGGCGGGATTCTCTTGACCGACTCCTTTGATATGTATGACCGGGCCGTGCGCTACCACGACCAGGGAGGGCAGTTTACGACCTCCAGGGGTGGCGTCCGCGAGCACACGTCCGGTGAGCCGTTCATCGGAGTCAATCTCCGCATTACTGAACTTGCGGCTGCGATAGCTGCGGTCCAGCTCGGCAGGCTGGATCAGATCATCGAACGGTCGCGTGTCAACGCTGCCGCCGTCCGGCAGCGCCTTGGCGATCTGCCCGTTGATTGGCGTGTCCTGCCGGACGAATCCGGCGAAGGCGGCAGCGTGACGATGTTCCTTGAATCTCCGGAAACGGCGAAGGAATTCGGAAAAGCCGTGCGTGCGGAAGGCGTGCCTGCCGGGCAGATGTATGGCGGCAAAACGGTCTACATGAATCCAGCGATCCTTGCACAGCAAACGGCATGGTCCACAGGGTGCCCATTCCACTGCAAGGAACATCCCACGACACGCCGCTACTACGAAGGTCTATGCCCGCGCAGCGAGGATCTGCTCTTGCGTTCTCTGACCGTTCCCGTTGGACCGTCGCTGACGGCGAGCGACGTGGATGACATAGTGACCGCGGTTCGCAAAGTCTCATCGGCGCTTCTCTGACTTTAAAAGTCGAAAAGCGGCGCAAGTTTCCTGGAATCCGCGCGTCTTACTAAGTGAGGCGCCAGAAGAGCCCTACGGCCCTCCGGTCAGGTCACCTGGCTGACAATCTTTGCCGGCACATCGCAAACTCACTGCCAAGAGCCCCAAAGCGGTGAGGTCGATGACCGGAAGATGTCAGGGAGACGGTACCCTTCCGGAGGGCCGTCCTCAGTTTAGGCAGGCCTAACAGAGAGCGCCGTTTACCACCTTCCCCAAGCCGCAAAACTTCCGTAAGAATCCACCAGGCAGCAAACTCGCCTCATGTCGAGACGTCGCCTGCGCGTCGGTCTGGTCGGCGCCGGACTGATCGCCCGCCGTGCCCATCTTCCTGCCTTCTCCGCAAGCAGCGGCGCGGAAGTTGTGGCCGTGGCCAGCGGCCGTCTGGCCTCCGCCCAAACTGCTGCGGAGGAGTTCTCAATTCCGCGCGCCTATGAAACGTGGCAAGAGCTGATCGATGATCCGGACATCGACGCGGTCGACATATGCGCTCTCAACTCGCTACATGCGCCGATCGCCATAGCCGCCGCCCATGCTGGGAAACATGTCCTGGTCGAGAAGCCGATGGCGGTCTCGGTCGAGGAAGCCGACGCGATGGTAGCCGCGGCCGACCGCGCCGGCGTGGTACTCATGGTCGCTCACAACCTCCGCTTCGTGCCGGTTTTCGAGAAGCTGCACGAGCTGATCGGCAACGGTTCGCTGGGTCCGATCCAGACTGCGCGCGGTGTGTTTATGCACGCGGGACCGGACGAGTCATGGGGTGCGACGTCCGACTGGTTCTGGCGGGAGGAAACTGCCGGCGGTGGCGCGCTACTGGATTTGGGAATCCACATGATCGACCTCCTACGCTGGGTTATCGGCAGGCCAGCCCGGCAGGTGAGCGCGATGGTCTCACGGCTGGCGAAGCCAACGTTTGCTGAGGACAACGCAATCGTGCTCGTACGCTTCGAGGGCGATGTGCTGGCGAGCATCCAGGCATCATGGACCGCCCGTCCCTTCCCTGACAATCAAGTCACCATCCAGTGCGAGGAGGGGCGAGTCATCGTCGGGCGGTCTTCGACAGAGCCGATAACCGTCTATCGCGGTACCGGCGATGGCGTCGAAAAGCAAACGCCCGAGGTAGCCGCGAACAGCAAACACGGCGACCTGTTCCAGCATTTCGTCAAGGTGGTAAGCGAGGGAACCCGCCCACTTATCGATGGCCGCGACGGTCGTGACAGCCTTGCGCTGGCGCTCGCCGCGTACGAGTCGGCGAAGTCTGGACGGCTGGCCGTCCCGAAGTAGTTTGTTGCAGGCCCCGTAGCCGTACCCAACTGTACAATCGGATCAGCCCATTCCCTCGTCCAAGGAGTCCCTGCGCGTGGAGATCCCGGCCGACCTCAAGTACACCAAGGAGCATGAATGGGTACGCATGGAGGGGGACTTCGCGGCCATTGGTATCACCGATTTTGCCCAGGACTCACTCGGCGATGTTGTCTTCCTGCAGTTGCCCGAGGAAAACGCCGAGATTACGCAATTCGCGAAGTTCGGCGAGATCGAGTCCGTGAAGGCAGTCTCAGATCTCTTCGCTCCGATTAGCGGCAGGATCATCGAGCGGAACCAGGCGGTTATCGATACTCCGGAGGTTGTCAATGAAGAGCCCTACGGTGGGGGGTGGCTGCTCAAGGTTGAGCTGTCGAACCCTACTGAGCTCGAGTCGCTGATGAGCGCGGCGGAGTACCAGGTGCTTACCGCCAGCGGCTGAGATTAACAGTGACCCATCCCTACATTCCGAACACGGCGGATGACCGGCGCCAGATCATGTCCCGGCTGGGCATTCACAAAGTCGACGAATTGTTCGGCGACATTCCAGGCGAGTTCCGAGACCCTCGAATCGAGCTGCCGCCACAGCTATCCGAGCAAGAGCTTGTGGCCGAGCTTTCCGCCCTTGCCTGGAAGAACGTACTGCCCGCGCGTCCGATAAGTTTTCTTGGCGCCGGGGCCTATCGTCACTACACGCCGGCGGTGGTGTCCCACATTGTCAACCGCGGTGAGTTCAAAACGGCCTACACACCGTATCAGCCTGAGATTAGCCAAGGGACTCTGCAGACTGCCTTTGAGTTTCAGTCCATGGTGTGCGAGCTAACGGGCATGGACGTGGCCAACACCAGCATGTACGACGGGGCCAGCGCGCTGGCTGAGGCCTGTTTGATGGCCGCGAGCGTCACCGGTCGCCGCCGCATCGCTCTGCTCTCGACGATGCACATCTCATTTGAGTCAGTCGTGCGGACCTACGCGGCGGGCAAGAGCCTGGAGGTCGATGTGTTCGAGCCGGATCAGGTCCGGCTGACCGGAGAGCATGCCTGCTTGGCCGTCCAGAATCCGAACTTCTTCGGCTATTTCGAAGACGTCGACGTACTCGGAGAGCAGGCTCACCAGGCCGGGTCGCTCTATATCGTTTCGGCAGATCCGGTGTCCCTGGGCATCTTTCGACCGCCGGCCGTGTATGGCGCGGACATCGTCGTCGGCGAAGGACAGTCGCTTGGCATCCCACCCTCCTACGGTGGGCCCTACCTGGGGTTGTTCGCCTGCCGGAGTGAGCTGGTTCGTAAGATGCCCGGACGAATCGTGGGCCGTACAGCCGACAGTGAAGGCCGAACGGCGTACGTTCTGACTCTGCAGACCCGCGAACAGCACATTCGTAGAGAGAACGCGACCTCCAACATCTGCACAAGTCAGCAACTCCTTGCCCTGGCTGCGACGGTGTACGTCGCGACTATGGGCAAGCACGGCCTGCGTCGGGTCGCCGAGCTCTGTTACCACAAGGCGCACTATGCCGCGCAACGAATCGCGGAGCTACCGGGCTATGAACTCGCGTCAGGAGGCGAATTCTTCCACGAGTTCGTCGTCCGCTGCCCCGGACCGGTGGCGGATCTTCTGGAGCGCCTCGAGCAGAGGGGCATAATCGCCGGGTTCGATGTGAGCGACCGGTTCGACCGTGGCCTTCTCGTTTGCGTTACCGAAATGAATAGCAGGTCGGAAATAGATCGACTCGTCGAATCATTGGCGCAGCCATGACAGAGCTTCGTGAGCGGCCGCAGGTCCAGCAGGACTCTGAGGATGGGAGACCCATCCACCCAATGGCTCGTCAGCCTATTGAGACAGGGATCGGTGATCGGCTGACCTTCGACCTGAGCAAGCCGGGACGTATTGGCTGCGTGCTGCCCGAGCTCGACGTACCCGAAGCGCCGACTCCGCCTGGCCTGTTGCGCCAGGATCTGAGGCTTCCTGAGATGTCTCAAATCGATGTCGTCCGGTACTTCACCGCACTCAGCACACTCAACTACTCGATCGATACCGGGTTCTATCCACTGGGCAGTTGCACGATGAAGTACAACCCGAAGGTCAACGACGACATCGCTGCCCTTCATGGCTTCAGCCGCGTCCACCCAATGCAGAGCGAGCGGACCGCCCAGGGCGCACTTGAAGTGCTCTACCTCTTACAGGAGGCGCTCGCCGCGCTAACCGGGATGGATGCCGTCTGCCTGGCGCCGGCCGCCGGCGCGCACGGTGAGTTGTCCGGCATCCTGACGGTCAAGGCGTTTCTCGCCGATCGGGGTCAGAAGAGGCACAAGGTGCTTGTCCCGGATTCGGCCCACGGCACCAACCCGGCGACGGCGGCGATGTGTGGATTCAGCGTCGCCAGCATCCGCACCGATGACCGCGGGAACCTCGACCTTGATGACCTCAACAGTCAGCTCGATGAGGACGTTGCGGCACTGATGATCACGATGCCGAACACCCTGGGGCTCTTTGAGCCCGACATCGCCGAAGTATCGGAGCTTGTGCACGCTGCTGGCGGGCTGATGTATGGCGACGGTGCCAACATGAACGCTATCGTCGGCCGAGCTCGTTTTGGCGATATGGGGTTTGACGTGGTGCACATGAACCTGCACAAAACCTTTAGCACCCCGCACGGCGGTGGAGGGCCAGGGGCAGGGCCGATCGCAGTGAAGGCGCCGCTTGCGCCCTACATTCCGACGCCGATCGTCGAGCGGTCCGATGGTGGAGACTTTCGGCTCGCCACTCCCTCCAAGTCGATCGGCAAGGTGGGCATGTTCCACGGCAACTTTGGCGTCCTGGTGCGTGCCTACGCCTTCATTCGCGCCCACGGACTAGACGGACTACGGCAGGTCAGCGAGAACGCCGTCTTGAACGCCAACTACATCAAGGAGCGGCTCCAGGGGGCCTACGATCTCCCTTACGACCGCACCTGTCTGCATGAGGTCGTTTTCTCAGGCAACCGCCAAAAGGCCAAAGGCGTGCGGACGCTCGATATCGCCAAGCGCCTGATCGACTACGGATTCCATCCACCGACTGTCTACTTTCCGCTGATCGTTGAAGAAGCGCTGATGATCGAGCCTACCGAGTCGGAGAGCCTGGAGAATCTCGATGCCTTCTGCGATGCGATGCTGCGTATAGCCGAGGAGGCTGAGAACGACCCGGAAGTTGTGCGCACGGCGCCGCACTACTCACCAGTCCGACGGCTCGACGAGGCGACTGCGGCACGGAAGCCTATCCTTCGCTGGCAGCCCAGGGCAGAGGATGCCCCAAGGTCCGAGCCGACGGGCGGTGAGGCGCACCCGACGTGGTAGAGCCCATCGAAGAGGAATTGATCGAAGAGATCCTTGTCAACACGAAGCGGATCGCGATCGTCGGCATGCGCGAGCAGGGAGACGCGGGAAGGATTCCACGCTATCTGATCGACGCCGGATTCGAGGTTGTGCCGGTGAATCCCAACTTCCAAGAGGTCTTTGGGATTGCCGCCCTGGGCTCGTTAGACGACCTGGATGCCCCGGTCGACATGGTCCAGCTATTTCGCCGCAGCGGCGACGTCCCAATGCACATCGATGAGATACTGCGTGCGCGCCCGCGTTACGTCTGGATGCAGACGGGGATCACCAACGAAGAAGCGGCACAGACCTTCCGCGAAGCCGGCATCGCTGTCGTGCAGGATCGCTGCCTTATGACCGAGCATCGCCGACGGTCCATCGCCAACCTGAGCTGATACGACGCGCGGTAGGCTAGCGTGGATGAACCGCTCGCCGTATGTCGCCATGGCGGTCGGGCTCTGCGCAGTCTCGACGGCAGCGATCTTCATCCGGCTCGCACTGGACGAGGTCGATCCCCTGGCCGTGGCAGCCTGGCGGCTTGCCGTGGCGTCGCTGGTGCTTATCCCCATTGCGATGTTCAGCGGACTGCGAGTGCCATCCGACAGGTCCCTGCTGATTCTCGTATGCGTGGCCGGTGGAGCACTTGCTCTTCACTTCATCCTGTGGGTGAGTTCGCTTGACCTGACGACTGTTGCAGCTTCGACCACGTTGGTAGCCACTTACCCCTTGATGGTGGCTCTGGCTGCGCCGCTGTTGCTCGGCGAGCAGCCGGGTCGCCTGACTGTCATTGCCGGGTTGATCGGCCTGGTTGGTGTACTCCTAATTTCACTGGACAGCGGCAGTCCGTTGTCGGGTGACATCGGCGGGAACATCCTCGCCCTCGGCGGCGCTGCGGCGGCAGCCGTCTACTTCACGCTCGGCCGCCGCCTACGTCCTTACCTACCGCTCATGCCTTTCGTCAGCATGGTCTATGGCTGCGCTGCCCTCTTGCTCATTCCGCTGGCTGTCGCCTTCGCCGACGACCTGTTCCCGTCAACGGCGACTGGCCTCCTCTGGCTCTTGCTGCTGGGGCTGGTCCCGCAGGTTATTGGCCACTCGTCGTTCAACTATGCGCTGGCGCATCTTCCCGCGAGCTTCGTCACGATCGTCATCCTGGGCGAGCCGCTTCTATCGACGCTGCTAGCGATTGTCTTCCTGGATGAGATTCCGGGGATCTGGCTATACATCGGGATGCCGATCCTGCTGGCGGCGGTTGGCCTCGCGAGTCTCGAGGAGCAGCGCCGCCGTAGGCGAGAGACCGAGCAGCCGACGGCGGTCGAGGCGGACGCCGAGACCTCTGTTGTGCTTAGTCTTTAGTACCGGCCAGGGCGACGACTGCCTCGGCCAGCGTGGCGGTGGTCGCGGTGACCATAGTCTCGTTGCTGCCAACCCACAGCCGAAAGTCCGCGCCGTCGCCGTCAACGGCGATTAGCGGTCGACCTGCGTCCTGTGCGAGCTGGAGTGCCCAGGACTTCTCTCTCACGGATTGCATCGCAATCAGCAAGGTGTCGGCCTTCAATTCGATCGCTGAGCGCAGCTCCTCGCGGTGGCCGGCGTCGCTGGCAAAGAATGCGCCAGCGCGGCCCATCGACCACGCCTCATTGAGGATGGAATTGGCCACGAACTCCTCCGCAGGATTGTCGGTCGCACTTGTCACCGAGATGGTCGCCCCCGCTTCCGCCAGCGCCACGGCCACAACGCGGCCTACGTCGTCCACGGCGCCGAGCACGAAGACCTGATAGCCGGTCAGCGAAGATCCCACGTCAGCAGTGAAACGCCGAGTAAGATGCAGGGTTCAGGGGGCTAGATGCCGCTGCAGTCAACGCTGGCGCTAATGATCCCCTCTGAAGGCTGGTCATCGTCGCCGCCGCCCAGCAGATCCTCGAATGCATCGCTTTCGCCGGCGGCCAGGGAGTTGAGCACGCCTAGCAGGAGCTCGTGAAGATCGGCGCAAGAGTCAGGTGGCTCGACCTCGTCAAGCCGGCTGGCGAATTCGTCGAAGTAGTCCTCACACTCCTCCGGCAACTCGGCGTCCGAGAAGTCGAGATCGTCGATGTCGATGGCGTCAACGCACTCCTCGGCAAAGTTGCCCTCGAGGTCGTCAGCGATGTCGGTATAGACACCAAGGTACTCCTCACCATCGGAGGGCGATGTTTCGATGTCTCCGTCGCCAGAGTCGTCGTCATCTGAGTCTGCAGCGTCATCGTCGTCCTCTTGAGACTCAGCCTCTGTCTCGACGTCGTCTCGTGTTTCGTCTGTGGAGTCGTCATCATCGCCACTGCAGGCCACGCCGAAGCTGACGATCGCCAGGCCGACGGCGAGGGCGAGGAATCTAAACCAGAAAGTGCGCGTGATTCTTGTCACAGTTCCTCCGAACGGATTGAGGTGGCAGTGTTGAGGAGAGAATAGTCGAGCAGCTTCCCGGGTCGCAGCCGCGAATCTCACGGACATCCCAGCCGCCTAGTTATTGACGTTCGGCGAAATTGACGAATATGCTTACGCGACGATTTCAAGCGAAGGGGAGCGGTAAGAGCCCGTTATTATGTTAAAAGCACGATGAAGGTTACTTTCCTGGGTACAGGGGCTGCGGCGAACCCCGATCGCGAGCAGTGCGCCATCGTTGTGCAAGCGGACGAGGCCCTTCTCTTCGATGTCACGAGCGGGACCGGCATCCTTCGCCAGCTCGCTGCGGCGAACGTCGACCTGTCGACGATTCGTCATGTCTTCCTGAGTCACGCCCACTTCGACCACGCCGGTGGTCTTCCTCCGCTGTTCCTCGCATTAATGGACAGCTCATCGCCCGGGTTAACCGTCCACGGTGCGCCCGAAACGATCGATGCAGTCCGCTGTTCGATATACGACGAGCTGCCTGGCGTTGAGCAGTGGATGGGCAGTTTGCTGACGTGGGACAAGATGGACTCAGGCCAGACATTTGAAGTCGGCGGCAAGACGCGTGTCGAGGCAGTTGCCGTCGACCATACGGTGCCCTGTCTCGCTTACGTGGTGCGCGACAACGGCTCAGCGGCGGTAGTCAGCGGCGATACGCGTTTTACAGAAAACCTCATCAAGGCCGCTGAGGGCACAGACCTGCTAATTCATGAGGCTGCCGCATCAGCCCAGATGGCTGATTGGCTGCAATTAACTGGCCACTCCAGCCCGCGCGACGCGGCCATCACCGCACGCGACGCAGGCGTGAAGCAACTGATCCTGACGCACATCGACCGTGAGGGTAAGTACGCGGAGATCGGTGTCCTCGGCGAAGCGGCAGAGGTTTATGGCGGCCAGTTGCGCATGGCTCACGACCTGATGGCGATCACCGTCAACGGCCGCTAACTCTGCCCACGAGATCCGGCAGCAAACGCAACGTCGACTCTGAATGGCGTACGACGTCTGTGCGCGCGAAGTACTGCCTGTGCATCTGACCGTTAAGCCATAGCCTCGTCAAGTCGTTGTAGTGCGTCGAGAAGGGATCCCCACTCTGGCCACCAGACATGACGGCGTGACCCTCGTTCGTGTCTGAGAGATCCACCACGTGCCGGAAACCGGGAATGTAGGTTGCGTCGAATGGGCCCTCTGGCGCGTGGCTGTTGGCGTTGACGCACTGTCCGTCACCGCCGAGCTGGTACGGGCCGCGGTTCAGCATAGGCGCCAGCCGATCGCTGCCCAGCGAGTGATTCAGCTTGAGCGCGTGTAAATTGCCGTATCGCCAACTCGTGCGGTCCGGTCCGAGTTGGTCGGCCAGTATGCTCTCAGCGTCACGCAGCGCGCCAGCGATCTCTCGGTCCCAGTCTTCGAACCAGCCGGCAGGCCGCGTCGCAAGGAGCTCCGCGACCTTGGCCGCATGGTTGAAGTCCCAGCTGCTGCTCTGGCTAACGGGATTCATGAACTTGCCCATCCAGTAGGCGTGGTCATCGCCCAGGCGTCGCTTAGCCAGGCGTCGTGCGAACTCCCTGACAAAAGCGGAGTAGAGACAGGCTTCGGCGCTTTCCGGAGTCAGTCGATGATCCCACACCCGCAGGGTCTGGAGCGAGGTTTCCAGGTCGGGGGCAGCCAGGCCGCTCAATGCGCCGCAGATCTCACGGGCGGCAGGCGACAGGACATCCATTTGCATCCGCGAAACATCGAGCGGCGAGTGTTTCTCAGTCGCGTCGATCAGCTCGCCAATCCGTAGAGCGCGGGATCCGTCCACGAAGTCAACGCCGAGCCAGTGAGGATAGTCGTCGGCAGCAGGGCGATGGTTGGCGGTGATCAGATAGCCAGACTCGGGGTTCAATGCTGTGGGCAGTTCCTCGAAGGGAATGAAGCCCGTCCACTCGCCTTCACCATTCGGACTCGGCAGCAGTCCTTTGCCTCCGTCACGGATAGGTATCTGGCCTGCCAGCTGATAGCCGATGTCGCCGCTCGTGTCCGCGTAAACGAAGTTGAGAACCGGCGCCTTCCAGCCGCGTAGCGCTTCACGAAACTCGGTCCAATCTGCGGCGCGTGCAATGCCGACCAGCGCGCCGATCAGTCCATCGGCGTCGGGCAGCACAATCTTGAGGAAAAGCGGGCCTTCGACACCGAGGGCCGGGGCAACGTCCGGACCGTTTTCACCTATGTGAACTTCCTCGATGACCGGCTGGCTGTCCCGAACCTCTATGGTTTCGCGGATGGTCTGAACGTCGCCGTTGCCAACGAAGAGGTCGGACGTATCGACCACGCCAGCCGTAACGGACCAGGCGCAACGCCGGTTGTGACCGATGATCACGCCGGGTATGCCGGCCACTGACGCGCCGATCACGTCGATATCGCCTGCCGAGAGATGCACTTGATGCCAGATATTGGGTAGCGATGCTGGCAGGTGAGGGTCACCGGCAAGGATTGGCTTGCCCGTCGCAGTCCTCTTTCCTGATAGGACCCAGGCGTTGCTGCCGCCGCCACGACCCAGGCCAGTCAGACGCTTGAACTCAGCAAGAACCTCGTGTGAACCCTGGATGGGCGCGGCGCGAACTCCAGTCGTGCTCGCCGAGCCGTAATCAGCGCGGTGATCGATCTCGAGCGCAGCTACGTCCTCAGGGCTATGTCGCTCCAATAGCAGTGAGCGGACCAGCTCGATGTCCCAGTTCGGTGTAAGGGAGAAGGGAACGAGCATCGACACGGCGACCACGTCGCTGGCCGTCCATGGTTCAGGTCGATACACGAGTGCCTGGAATTCGAAAGGCAGCCGAACCGAATCCTCGATGAAAGCATTGACGCCGTCGACAAAAGCTTCGATCGTCGTCCGCGTTTCTCCGCTGGCCAACGGGATCGCCTCCGCCGCGCGTCGAGCGAAACCGACGCGCCTGGTGAATCGGTCGAGTGGCAAGGCATCGCTACCAAGAACCTCGGCCAGCCTGCCGCAGGCGACGCGGCGTGAGAAATCCATCTGCCAGAGGCGGTCCCAGGCCTGCACGTAGCCGTTCAGGAAGAAAAGGTCGTGGAACGTGCGGGCATAGACATGTGGGACCCCCCAGCGATCGACTACGACCTCCGCCTCATCTTCGAGGCCCGCCATCACTCGCTCGCCACGGCGCGAGACCGGCGCGTGGCGATTCTTGAGCCGCAACGCAGCCAGCGACAGGGGATTACGAAGAGTCGATGTCATTGGAGTCCTTCAAGCGGGTGAAGGGTATTATCGCCGTCGCCAAAGGTAGGCTCACGCGCGGCATTTACGGAGTCTTAACTACCTGACAAAAGGACGTTAACCTGAATCCCTTCCGAGAGGTTCTATGTTGGCCATGCCGGACATCCGGTCTGGGGATACCAGGGCCGGACGCGAGCGATGTTGTCCCGTCTGTCCTTCAGCGAGGACGGTGTGCCCCCAACGCGGCATCGCTCAAACCAAATGCGCCCCTCTGTATGCCAGCACAGAGGGGCGCGACTATTTGCCAGGCCTTCGGTGCACCGTCGCGGCGCTGGCCTGCGCGAGCGGGCGGATCACCATCTCGTCGATGTTGACGTGATCTGGTCGTGTCACTGCCCACACGATCGCGTCGGCAATATCATCAGCGACCAGCGGTTCGAAGCCGTCGTAGACCTTCTTCGCCGCTTCCTCACTGCCCAGCCTGACCAAGCTGAACTCAGTCTCGACAGCGCCAGGATCGATCTCGGTCACTCTGATCGGCTTGCCGAGAAGCTCCAGTCGCAGCGTGCGAGTTATCGCTCGGACGCCGTGTTTTACCGACGTATAGCCCGCGCCGCCCCTATAGACCTCGAAGCCGGCGATTGAGCCAATGTTGACGATGTGTCCGGCGCCGGAGCTCTCGAGTTTCGGAAGCAGGGCTCGCGTAACGAGCATCAGACCCAAGACGTTCGTCTCCCACATAGCTCGCCAGTTGTCGACGTCCGCCTTGGCAAGCTCCTCCAAACCGAATGCACCTCCCGCGTTGTTCACCAGAACGTTCAGGGCAGGGACAGACTCAGCGAAATCCTCGACGCTTTGGCCATCGCGTACGTCGAGGCGCATCGCGCGGCCGCCGATTTCTGCAGCCAGGCTGTCAAGCCGGTCGATCCGGCGTGCGCCGACTACGACGCTATAGCCCGCGTTGGCCAGACGCCGCGCCGCGGCCGCACCGATTCCACTACTGGCGCCGGTGACAACAGCACAGGGGCGCTCCTGGCTCATCGCGTCACGCCGGGACGATCACCGCCCGGCTGATCTTGGTCTGGTCGCCGTCTCTGTTCTGCCACTCGGCCTGCTTGAAGGCCTCATTGATCTCGCTCAATGGGAACCTGTGTGAGACCACACGGTCGAACGGGAAACGGCCCTTCGCCCGGACCAGGAAGTCCAACGCCTTCGGGATGACCCAGGGGTCGTACATGATGACGCCCATGAGCTTCTTGCTGCCCCACGTGAACATTGCGGCAGGGTCGATTTCAACTGTGTTGCCGATGCTGATGTTGCCGATCTCGAGGTAGGTGCCGCCTGCCCTGAGCATGGACAGTCCCTCGGGAATGACGGTCGGCAGGCCAACGAATTCGCCAACGACATCGGCACCCTTACCGGCGGTGAGCTCCTGTACCTTCTGTACGCGGGCCATCATGTCGGGCATCTCGCTGATGTTGATGGTCTCGTCCGCTCCGAACTGGCGGGCGAGCTCCAGTCTGTCGGCGACCGCGTCGATGACGATGACCTTTTCCGCGCCCATATCCCGGGCGACGGCACAGGCGTTGATCCCAAGGCCACCAGCACCCTGAACAACGAGGGTGTCTCCGAAGCGCAGGCCCGCCTGGTGGAGGCCGAATATGACCTGGGATAGTGCGCAATTGACGGGTGTGACAACGTCGTCGGAGAGCTCGTCCGGTACCTTAAACACCCAGTGATTCGGGTGCAGGTAGTAGTACTCCGCATAAGCGCCGGTGAACCGCGTGTGGCCACTGCCCATCCGCGCGGTCTTGTTCGGGCAGGCTGCGAACTGACCGTGCAGGCAGGACCAGCAATGCAGGCACGGATAGAAGTAAGCGTAGGCAACCCGGTCGCCCTCCTTGAGCGGCTGACCGAGCGAGTCGGTCGAGATGCCGGCTCCGAGGGCCGCGACCTGGCCGACCATCTCGTGTCCGCCTGGCCGTCCGACGAGCGCTCCCCAGACGGGCGAGTCCCCGCGCCAGATGTGGAGATCGGAGCCGCAGACGCCGCCCATGCTCACCCTGACAAGGATTGAACCAGGCTCCAGTTCAGGCAGCTCGATTTCCTCAATCTCGTATCCAGCGCCCGGGCCTTTGTAGATGGCAGCTTTGCCGGTGGTAGTCATCGCAACCTCCCGTTTTGTCGTAGGCGAAGGGTAGTGTCCTGAGCGCAGACCAGCGCGTCAAGCGAACGCCGATCAGGTGACGTTCGCGGGCTCACGTGCTGGCAGACTCGTAGGTCCCGCGTTTCGGTCCATACGGCTCAGCACGAAGCCGGCAGTCAGAATGACGAGTCCCACGGCTAGAAAGACCAGTGAGTTACGGGTGAAGAGGAAGCTCACATCCTCTGCGATGTCTCCTAGCCCATCTGCCAATGCGTCACTTTCACGCGAGGCTGCGCGGTCGAGCACGAAGCGCATAACCAGCGACCCGACAAGTGCCATCAGACCGCCACGCGACACCGCCCCGCCGAAAGCCGTAAGGCGGCCTCCGCGCTCTGTAACGAGAAAGACGACGACGGCGACGCCGACTGTGACGAACCCCGAGAGGATCGTCAGGATCAGGAGGGCATCATGCGTGCTTTCCTGCATGAGCTGAATACCAAAGCGCACGAGGCCGGGGGTGCTCAAGTCGTCGAAGATAGCGGAATCTGAGCCATAGGCCTCCACTCCGTTCGCGTACATCAGGGCAGCAGCGTCGTCGA
>DASTBR010000181.1:0-7484 GCA_035711945.1 Dehalococcoidia bacterium | reverse complement strand
CGCGCACCATCATCCCCTGTCCGTCATAGAAGTTGACATTGGTGAAGGTCAGGTCGAGGTCAGCGTCACGGCTGACAGTCCAGGTTGAGTTGCGGATCAGGAGGTCAACCTCGCCGGACGCCAGCACCTCGAATCTCGTTTCAGCTGTCGTTGCGGTGAACTCCACAGCTTCGGAATCGCCAAATAACGCGGCGGCCACGGCTCGGCAGAAGTCAATGTCGAAGCCCTCGAACTCACCCTCGGGGTTCACAAAGCCAAAACCAGGAACCGTGTCGTTCACCCCGCACTGCAGGACACCACGGTCCAGCACCTCGGCCAGCGTATCGCCCGCTCCTCCGCCGCCCGTATCCTCCTCTTCCGTTTCTTCCTCGTCTCCGGCGGCGGCCTGATCGTCGTCGTCATCATCGTCATCGTCGTCGCCGAACGGATCGCAGGCGCCCAACGCCAGCGCTAGCACGCCGATTAACAGTGCTGACAGAAATGGTCTCATGCAGTTACCCCCTTCTTACGTCGCCCGCAGCGAGTGCTTGTAGGGAGGAAGGGGCGCAGATTCCGCGACGGGCTCCACGGAGTATCTTGACTGCTTTGGTCGCGCTGTCAAACCGCCCTGAGTCACGAGAAGCCAACCGAACCCCGATAGAATGAGCCCAGGTGAAACGTGGTCAAGGAAGCTGAGAAGGCTGAAACCGAGGGCACCCCGGCCGTGGCGGCCAATCAGCAGCGCCATGGTTCCTATACGACGACCTCGGGGCGGACCGTTCGGCCCCTTTACGACCAGGACGATCTCCCCGAACAGCAGCAGATAGGCGCCCCGGGCGAGTATCCATACACAAGGGGCATTCATCCGAGCGGGTACCGCGGCAAGACGTGGACGATCCGCAACTTCGCCGGCTTCGGCGACGCTGAGGAGACCAACGCGCGGTTCCGCTACCTCCTGGCGCACGGTCAGGACGGACTGTCCGTAGCGTTCGACCTGCCAACCCTGATGGGAGTCGATGCCGACGACGCAACGGCAGCCGGTGAGTTCGGCCACTGCGGCGTGGGCGTGTCCTCGCTGGCGGACATGGAGGTCCTGTTCCGTGAGATCCCCCTCGGCGAGATCTCGACGTCGATGACGATAAACTCGCCGGCTGCCGCGATCTGGGCGATGTACATTGCGGCTGCGGAGAAGCAGGGCTTCGAGCGCAGAGTCCTGCGCGGGACTCTGCAGAACGACATCCTCAAGGAGTACACGGCTCAGAACGAGTACATCTATCCGCCCGAGCCGGCGATGCGGCTGGTCGTTGACACGATCGAGTTCGGCGCGCGGGAGATGCCTGCCTGGAACACGATCAGCATCTCGGGCTATCACATTCGCGAAGCAGGCTCGACAGCGGCGCAGGAGCTGGCCTTCACACTGGCCGACGGTTTTGCCTACGTGGAAGCTGCGCTGGAGCGTGGGCTGGATGTCGACGACTTCGCCCCAAGGCTGTCGTTCTTCTTCAACTGCCACAACGACCTTTTCGAAGAAGTTGCGAAGTTCCGGGCGGCGCGGCGGATCTGGGCTCGCCATATGCGCGAGGAATACGGGGCCAACAATCCACGATCGTGGTGGTTGCGCTTCCACACGCAGACGGCTGGCTGCAGCCTCACCTCTCAGCAGCCTGACGTGAACCTGATCCGGACGACTGTCCAGGCGCTGGCGGCGACGATGGGAGGGACGCAGTCGCTACACACGAACGCGCTTGACGAAGCGCTTGCGCTGCCGTCTGAGCGGGCGGCGCGCCTGGCCCTGCGGACCCAGCAGGTTCTGATGCACGAGTCGGGGGTGGTTAACACTGTCGACCCGCTCGGCGGCAGTTACTTCATCGAGGCGCTGACGGATGAGATAGAGCGCGACGCCGAGGACTACTTCGCGCGGATCAACGACTTTGGCGGCGTGATACCGGCGATCAATGCGGGGTTCTTCCAGAAGGAGATCGCGGATGCGTCGTACCGCTACCAGCACGAGATCCAGGGCGGTGAGAGGGTGATCGTCGGCGTCAACGAGTATGTCTTCGAGGAAGACGAGCCGATCGAGATCCTGCGGGTAGATCCCGAGAGTTATCGACGCCACATGGAGAGGCTGCAACGCACCCGCGCGGAGCGGGACGGTACGAAGGTTTCAGAAGCCCTCGCGGCGCTCGAGTCGGCCTGTCGAGCGAATGACAACACGATGCCGCTCCTGATCGACTGCGCCAACGCCTATGTGACGCTGGGCGAGATGACGCGTGTGATGAGCGGCGTCTTCGGGCTGCACAAGGAAAACCTGGTCATCTAGGGCTCTAATTTCTCTGCTGCTAACTTATTCGGGCATGCCTTCCCTGCCGCGAGTTCGTCGATCATTACCGGCCTGGCCGCTCCTGGCGCTGAGCCTTGTCGCTGCCATCGCTTGCGGTTCGTCGAATTCCGACAACGGCGCTGAGCAGCAGTCCGCAACTCCAAGTCCTTCCGCCAGTGTGACGCCGACGGCCGCTGCGACGCCGGAGCCGCCGCCGCTAAATCTCCTGGGGATGGTGCTGGTGACGCCCGACGAGGTGCCGACCGAGATCTATGCCGAATACGAAGCTCTGGTCAGCGAGCTAACGGCCAACGTTGACGACTATTGGGCCAAGTGGTTTGAAGGTCAGACCACTCGCTGGCAGGCGCCGACGGTATATCCGCGGTCAGAGGCAGAGGTGGGGCTGCGCTGCGGCGAAGAGACACCGGACATCGAAGGGTCTTACTACTGCACTCCAGAAAACTATGTCGCCTTCGGCGAGTCAAGGCAGCTTCTGCCCCTTTACCTGTACCTGGGCGAGTACGCTGTGGCGATGGTCATCTCGCACGAGTTCGGGCACGCGGTGCAAGGCAGCCTGGGCGTGGATCACCGGCGCGCCTCGTTCAAGGAGCTGCAGGCCGACTGCTTCGCGGGAGTATGGTTCAAGGCGTACCAGGACGAGGGCAATTTCAGCGAACTGTCGGAGCCTTTCACGCAGGCCGTGGGTGCAATGCGGACGGTCGACGAGGGCGACCAGCTGGCGGAACGCTACGATGCGCTCCTGGCCGGGTTCAACGGCAGTCCCCAGACCTGCATCGACCTATTCCCGGAGGGCGGCTTCGGCCCAGATCTGACTGGCTCCGAGTAGGCGCCTCCCGCCGAGTACAAGAAAGGGAGGGTTCCTTGCGGAACCCTCCCTTTAGCGTGTCAGCTAGCGGGAACGCTTAGCGGACCCGGCGGGAAGCCACGTAGGCACCGCCAAGGCTGCCGACGATCAGCAGGCTGAGCAGGCCGAGCTGCCAGCCAGCGACTGTGCTGTCGCCAGCCAGAAGACCGGTGTCACCGGTGCCGACCGAGGGGCCGCCACCGCCATTGCCGTCATCCGCGCCATCCTCATCCGCGTCGGGGCAGACGACCGTCGTGGTCGTCGTCGCCTCGTTGTCGGCGGGGTTGGCGTCCTCATCGAGCACGAAGTTGCTCGGGTCGAACGGGAAGTCGCTGATGATGCTCGTCGCCGAGCCAGCAACTACCAGGTTGGTGAACGGCGTGCCGCAGGGCGCGTCGTCAGCAACCGAAACCGTGATGAAGGCCGTTCCACATTCGCCAGCCTGCAGCTGGTCGGTAGTACCGAGCACCTGGCTGGACGTGGCGTCGAAGGCCAGGTCGAAGTCAGCCGAGGCTGAACTCTGGAACTGCGTGCCAAGCGGCAGCTGGTCGAAGAAGAAGACGTTGTTGACCAGGCTCGGAGCCGGGGCAACGTTGCAGACCTCGATCGTGTAGATGATCGTGCCGCCAGCCTGGACGGTCGCGCCCGTGCTGTCGGTAACCGTCGAGGCAGTCTTCGTCACGGAGACGTCGAAGCACTCGAGGAAGATGACAGCCTCGGCGATCTCTTCGTCGCCACCCATCTCAGCAACCGCGATGTTCTTGATGGTGCCGCACGGCGCCTCGTTAAAGGAGCCCTCGATGTCCATCTCAACCGCAACCGGCAGGCTGCCGTCAGGCAGCGGCGATGGGAAGACGCAGGTCACGTTCTGACCGTTGACCTGTGCAGGGAAGACGATCGGCCCACCGAAGCTGGCAGTGCCGCCGCCAGCGGCGGTGCCGCCACCGGCGCCGATGCTGTCGACGACCTGGCAGGTTGCGAACTCGATGTCGAAGTTGTCAGGGAGCTGGTCATTGATCGAGATGTCGCCGATCAGGATCGGGTCACCCTCGTCAAAACCAGGCAGGTTGACAAAGCAGAAGACCGAGTAGGTGACGGTCTCACCCTGGATGATGTCCCCGGAGCTGCCGAATTCGGGGGCGTCCCCATCCGAGAAGGCTTCCTTCTCGCACTCGAGGTCGCCCTGGATCAGCTCTCCGGGATCGTCGAGGCCGGCCTGTGCCGAACCTCCGAACAATGAGAAGGCCGCTACCAGCGCCGCAACGGCGAGGCCGCCTCCCAATGTCCACTTGCTAATAAAACTCACTTTGGCGGGTACTCCTTAAATCAATCTATGTTTCGCCAATTTCACTCGAGTCGAGAGTCCTCCTCCTCTCCGGGGGCGCAAAACCACCTTTCAAGAATCTCTCTCTCTAAACTGCTAACGCTCTGGAAGGTCGAAACGTTAACGCCTGATCAGAGAAATTTCGAGAAAAGTTGGACGAAGGTCACACATTCCGGCAGTCTCGGTACCCTGCTAGCTTTGGCTGACATGTCGCTGCGGCCTGGAGTGTTGTATTCGACAAAGGCGACCGCGCTAGCAGGTTTGGCGATTCTGCTCGCCATCTCAGTTGCATCATGCTCCGGCGACGACGCAGACGATGTGCCTCCTGTCACGGCCACTGGTGAGGAAACGCCAACACCAAGTCCAAACGAGGCTACCGACGTGCTGCCGACGCCCCCGCCGGGTCTGACGGCCAGATTCCTTGATCCCGCTGCAGTGATGCCGTCGGAAGTGCCGCCGGCGCAGTACGAGGCCTATACCGATCTCGTCGAGGATCTGATCAGCGATGTCGGCGAGTTCTGGGCCGAGTGGTTTGAGCGCGAACGGCAAGAAACGTGGTCAGAGCCGGAACTCGTCGAGCGGATACCCGGCACACCCATCGTGTGTAACGACGTCGACGTACAGAACGTACGGGGCTCCTTCTACTGTCCACCGGAAGACTACGTCGTGTTCGAGGAGAATGAGCAGCTTCTTCCGCTCTACCTGCAGGTTGGCCCGCACTCCGTGGCGATGGTGATCTCGCATGAGTTCGGGCACTCAGTGCAGCGCAGCCTGGGGATTGAGTACTCAGGAACCGACGAGCAGGAGTTGCAGGCCGATTGCTTCGCCGGCATGTGGTTCCGCCACTACCAGGAATCGGGTGGCTTCGACGACCCTGAGCAGCCATTCCTGCAGGCCTACGCCGCGATGCGTACCGTTTCGAATGGCCGCGACCTGCTCGACAGATTCGACGCGCTCTCAGACGGCTACCTCGAGGGCATCCAACCTTGCCTGGACCTCGTGCCGAGCGACGAGGCCGAAGCTGAGCCGACGAGCTGATCGTCAGTCGGACGCTGCCAGGACTGGTTCCTGTCTGACGGCTGGCCTGGCAGCAGACCTCTCGAAGAGCACGGCGGCCACGATGAGAGCAAGGGCCAAGGACAGCGTGCTCCAGTAGATCTCTCCATCCGGAAGCTCGCCGGTGTGTGAGCCGAAGAAGGGAAGGCTTTGGTGGGTCGCCCAGATGGCTGCCCAGACGACGAGCATAACGCCGCCCAGCCAGGCGCGGGCCGGCTGTCCAACCAAGCAGCCAGCAGCAAGCGCGGCGGCCGGGGCGAGGAGCACCCAGTCGTAGAAAAGGACGTAGGGAACGGCCAGGACACCCACGGCCACGGTCAGAGCTGCGGACGGGCCTGGATTGCGTAACCAGGCGACTCCTAAGAGGAGGAGCGTGGAAATGGCCAGCAGAGTCGATGCCGTTCGTTGCGGCTCGCCGGTCAGGGCGAGGGCAAAGCCCTGCCAGTTGTACATCCAAGCCTGCTGGAGTGGATGAGGCCCGTGCCGAAGTAGATTGATGTTGAGCTGGACGTAGTCGACCAAGGTCTCGGGGCCGATGAGTAGCGCCCCACCAACGAACAGCGCAGCACTGATCCCAACGGACCAGCCGACCGTGCGGTATGAGCCGCGGTAGGCGAGGTAGATCAGTGGCAGCACGAGAAACTGGGGCTTCAGGCTGAGGAGCGCGAAGCATAGCCCCGCCGGGCCTGGCATCCGCCGGGCATCAAAGGCGAAACCGCCGAGAATAGCCAGGGCATAGACCGCGGACGGCTGAGAGAGCCGGAGACCAAGCTGCAGAATCGGCAAGGCAAGTATGCCCAGGAAGACGGCGATACGGGCCGGCCACGACTGGAAGGCCGACGCCACCCAGGCGGCCAGGGCCAACGAGCAAACGGCGAGCACGATGAAGGTCGCGTGGTAAGCGTCTTCGGCGCTTAGAAAACTGCCCGGAAGGTAGAAGAGGATCAGGCTTGGCGGGCTGCGAAAGTTGCCGGAGAGCGCGCGACAAGCGTCGCCAGGCCCGGTGAAGGTGAGCTGCTCGTCGAGGAAGTCGTCCGGGATTCCGCAGAACTTCTGAAGTTCGTCGTCTTGTTCGCGGGAACGGTCGTAGAGCCGGTCGCCAAGGCCCTCCCGCGCGAGCCGAGCCGCGCCGTTGAAGTTCGGAAAGTCGCTGGCGCGCTGCTCGTTCCAGCTGTCGATGGTATCCGGCAACCAGAACCAGAGGGCCACAATGGAAGCAGCAATAACCGCCAGCTGAGTGACGAGGCAGACGATACGTGGCGGGCTCTTAAGGAAAGCCGGCACACCTGACCGGCTGCCGGTGATGCCCCTTGCGGAGGAGCTCATGGCTCGGAGACTAAGGCCGACAACTCGGTGTCTCAACCACCACTCCACCATCCTGATGGTCTGCAGGCGTGAAGAGAGGGGGCCTTTCGGCCCCCTCTCTTGAAGTTACTTTCCAGCCAGCGGTTACCGCGCCCGCCTGTAGGCGAGTGCAGCGCCGGACATGCCGATGACAGTCATCAAGCTGAGCAGCGCAAGCTGCCATCCGGCCAGGCTTTCGCCGTCGACCAGGCTGTCACCGGTTGCGACCGATGGCTTTCCACCACCGCCTCCGGCTCCGCCACCGCCGTCGTCGTCGTCATCGTCGCCGTCGGGGCAGACCACAGTGGTGGTCGTCGTAGCGATGTTGTCGGCGTCGTTAGCGTCCTCGTCGACCACGAAGTTGCTCGGATCGAAGGGGAAGTCGCTGATGATTCCCGTCGCGGACCCCGCAACAACCGTGTTGGTCAGGACGATGCCACACGGCGCGTCCTCGGCGACCTCAACGGTGATGAATGCGGTGCCGCACTCACCTGCCTGCAACTGGTCGGTCGTACCCAGGATCTGACTCGACGTGGCGTCGAAGGCCAGGTCGAAGTCGGGCGAAGCCGAACTCTGGAACTGTGTACCGAGTGGCA
>DASTBR010000180.1:0-5083 GCA_035711945.1 Dehalococcoidia bacterium | reverse complement strand
GTTGTTAACTAGCTCGACCGCGGTGCCTTCGGGACACTCCGCGAGGTCGCCGCTGTTGCCGGTGATGGTGACGGTTACCGACTCACCCGCGTGCAAGACTTCAGCCCGGTCGCAGGTGAAGTTGGCAGTAGCAGGGTCAGGCGTGCATGAGTCCCATCCGACCGGGGTGAGATCCCAGCTGATGCCCGTGCCGTTGGCCGGGAGAGTGTCTTCAAGATGGAAGGGACCGACATCGCCTGTGCCGACGTTCGTTACTGTGATCGTCCACTCGATGGGGTCGCCGAAGTTGACGGTCTGGTTGGTAGGCGCCTTGTCAAGGGCTGCGTCGCCAGGAGCTGGCGCAGCCGGGCAGTTCACTGTAGCGACGGCGGAGTCGCCATCGTTGGCGGCGTTGTCGTCGCCTCCGGCGTCAACGCCGGCGTTGTTTACGAGGACGACCTGGGTGCCCTCGGGGCAGGACTCGAGGTCGCCGCTGTTGCCGCTAATGGTGAGAGTGATCGATTCACCCTCGTGCAGCGCCTCGGCCCGGTCGCAGGTGAAATTGGTGGTCGCGGGGTCAGGGGAGCAGGTGTCCCAGCCGACCGGGGCGATGTCCCAGCTGATGCCCGTGCCGTTGGCAGGCAGGGTGTCTTCAAGATGGAACGGTCCAACGTCTCCGGTGCCGACATTGGTAACCGTGATACTCCACTCGATCGTGTCGCCGAAGTTTACGGTCTGATTGGTCGGGGCCTTGTCAAGCGCAGCATCTGCAGTGCTTACTCCAGCGCTGGCCGCGCCGGAAGAGAGACTCGCAACGATTGCGATGGTGACAACCGCGGCAAGCGCCGCGAACGCCGAAGCGAAAGGCTTTAGTACGGGTTTCATCAACCTAACCCCTTTGCCGTGCCCGTAGCATCAGGGACAGCGGATGGGCATCCGCTACAAGGGGGCTCTTCCCCAGGGCACCTCGTCATTAATCGTAGAGGCGGTATTTATGTCCTCTGAGGCTGAGTCGGGCTTGCAGAAATGTGAAAAAGTGTTCTGCCTGAATCTGACCAAGCTGACCGGGCGCGGGTCCAGCTGCTACTAGAAGCTGATCGGGCCGCCGTCCCCGGGCGAGATGCGGACGCGCCTGTAGGGCTCTCTTCCGCGGCTCTCTGAGGTCAGGTTGTAGCGCTGCGCAAGCTCATGCTGGAGGCGCCGGATGTAGGCATTTTGCGGCTGAAGCTCGATCGCCCGGTCGCCGTTCATAACCTCGCTGATCGCATCTTCGGCTTCCTGGATGGCGTCGCTTGCCGACTCTCGATCGCTACGCCGACGGTCGCCCAGTGTGGTCGTTTGCAGCAGCGACTGCTCCATCTGGAATACCGTGTTGTTCTTGAGGACGTAGATCGGGACGCCGCGACTCTCGGCATCGCGCAGCACTTGCGGCTTTCGACGGTAGTAGCTGCGCAGGGTCATTACTGTGTCCGCGTCGTCCAAAGTCTCCGCGATGGAGGCCGGCGCGCCGAGCTGAACGATCGCCTGCTGCAGCTTCTGCTTGCTAACGCCGAAGGGGTAGATGCTGCGTGCTGGACCCGGCCGAAAGATCGGTTGGGCGGCGGATTCCGGGACGGGCGCGTCGCCGGGCACTCCTGAAGGTCTGCCACCGCGCCCGTTGCGCTCCCAGGGGACCGACCGAGCCGCTGCCTTCTGGACGTTGCCCTCGGCGTCGACTTCGCGAAGTTCAGGATGGACATCGAATCCGCGGAGGATCGAGTCGACAGTTTCCGCGACGTCCAGGTGGACGAGGACCTTCTCCCAGGTCTGGATCTCGACGAGCACGTCGAACGTTGGTGGTCCGCGCCGCTCGAGGATCGACTTCTGAGTGCCACGCCGCCGTGCCTCTTCATCGCCCAGGGTTACCGACTGGATGCCACCAATCAGGTCGGAAAGGGTGGGGTTCATCATCAGGTTCTCGAGTGTGTTGCCGTGGGCGGTGGCAACCAGCTGGACGCCGCGCTCGGCGATCGTCCGCGCGGCCGCAGCTTCGAGCTCCGTGCCAATCTCATCGATGACGATGGCCTCGGGCATATGGTTCTCTACGGCCTCGATCATCACGGCGTGCTGTAGAACCGGCGACGGCACCTGCATGCGGCGGGCCGTGCCGATGGCTGGGTGTGGGATATCGCCGTCGCCTGCGATCTCGTTGGACGTGTCGACGATTACGACTCGCTTGTTGAAGTCGTCAGCGAGTACTCTCGCTACTTCGCGCAGCATCGTCGTCTTGCCGACGCCGGGCCTTCCCAGCAAAAGGATGCTCTTACCGGATTCAACCATGTCCTCGATCATGCGGATGTTGCCGAAAACGGCCCGTCCCACACGGCAGGTGAGGCCTACGACCTTGCCTAGGCGGTTGCGTATGCAGGAGATTCGGTGCAGAGTGCGCTCGATCCCGGCCCGATTGTCGTCGCCGAAGTCGCCGATACGCGATATAACATAATCGATATCGGCCTCACTGATTTCGCCCTCGCTGAGGGTCATCTCCCTGCCGGGGAAGCGGGCTTCGGGAACGCGGCCGAGGTCCATGACAACCTCGAGGAGGTCGCGGCGGTTGTCGTCTCTGCGCACCGGCGTGGCGACATGCGGCGGCAACGCGCTCAGAAGCGCGTCGAGATCGTCTGTAATCGATCGCTGATACGTGTTCTTCATGTCTTTCAAGTCGTCTACGTTATCCAAGCCGCCTCCTCAGCCACCTTGGCAGGCTTAAGCTCCCCCACGGGTTTGGCCAGTTGGCGGGCCAGGAGTGCGAACTCGGCTCCTCGGTCGAACCCTCGACGTTCGAGCTCATAGGCGAAGGACTCCATGTAGGAGGGCACGAAGGCCCGAACGCCATTGCCACCGGCGAACAGCGCACAGACAGCCGCTGCCACGGAGGACGTGCGGTCAGAACTCGACGGATCGACCAGGACATCGAAGGTGGCGGCGGGCCCGTTCTGAGCGGTCCGCACCCAGGCCGCTATTTCGCCCTCGTAATCAGCAACGAACTGCACAGGATCTTGCGCGCCAATTGGGTTCCGAGTGGCGACCCACTCCTCTAATGTTACCGCCTCGGCCGCCCGCACATTCTGGGGAACCACCCTGTTATAGAGCTGAAAGAGGCCGTGCATGTCGGTCCTTGTGGTTAGCCGCAGAGTGAGCGACGACCTTTCAGCTTGCGGCCGCGCTGCGAGCATCAGGCACTCAGTCGCGTAGGGCATGAAGCCGGCGGTTCGGGCCGGTTCCAGCACGCGGCTCTCCAGGGCAACTCTGAGGAAGATGCGATGCGCGCCCTGCTGCGCCGCGACCCCGGCCAGGGCGTCGAGAGCGTCGGCGCTCGCCGCGGCCTCCGGCGAATAGAGCTGATCCACTTCCCAAGCCGCGTTAGCGGAGCGCCGGCGCCCGCTCGCGAGGGCACGAAGCCGCGCACCGGATGTCACGAGGCAGACGCCGCTGCCCCTTGACCAGGGAAGCTGAGCGGCAGCCGCTCTTTGGAGAACAGCGCCCGCTGCGCTTGACCCGGGGGGCGAGAGCCAGCCGACCGCCTCGTTTCTTGTGCCCCTGACCAGCAGCGTGGCGAGAGGAACGAGGTCGCTGATCCCGGCATTGTGCGCTTGCGTCATTTGGGGTGCACTTCGCGCACCGGCAGCATATGTAGGAAGTGGCGATGGAGCCGGCTGTCTCCGGTCAGCTCGGGGTGGAAGGCGGTTGCCAGGATCGTGCCCTGCTGCACGGCCACGATGCGCCGGTCATCTAAACGGGCGAGGACGTCCACGTCCGGTCCAACCTCGTCCACGACAGGCGCCCTGATGAAGACGGCCGGGAATGGTTCCGGACCGATGGCGGGGATGTCAAGCGTTGTCTCGAAGCTGTCGAGCTGGCGGCCGAAGGCATTGCGCCGGACACCGATGTCAAGCTCGCCGATCGCAGGCAGGTCGAGGTCGCTGGCGCGACGGGCCAAGACGATCATTCCCGCGCACGTGCCCCAAACCGGCTTGCTGCGCGCGAACTGACGGAGTGGATCGAGCAGGTCGAAGGCGGCCATCAGACGACAGATCGTCGTGCTCTCTCCGCCGGGGATGATCAGGCCGTCGACCTCGTTGAGGGCAGTCTCCTTGCGGACAAGCCGTGGCCGCGCGCCGAGGCTCTCGAGCATGGAGGCGTGCTCACCGAAGTCGCCCTGGAGGGCGAGGATTCCTACGTCAGGCATGCAGCGTCTGCCTCTGGGTGGCGCGGTTCGGAGTGACGAAGCCGGCTACCAGCCCCTCGCGGCCAGCCGCTCGGCCTCAGGGATCGTCCCCAGCTCAAGGCCACGCATGGCCTCACCCAGGCCGCGGGAGACCTCCTTAAGCACGTCCGGATCGTTGTAGTGGGTTGTCGCCTTGACGATCGCCGCCGCGGTTACGTCAGGATGCTCCGACTTAAAGATGCCCGAGCCGACAAAGACGCCCTCGACGCCAAGCTGCATCATTAGCGCTGCATCGGCCGGAGTTGCCACGCCGCCCGCGGCGAAGTTGACTACCGGAAGCCGTCCCAGTTCCTTGACCTTCTTGACGAGATCGACGGGCACGCGCATTGCAGCGGCCGCGTTTGAGAGCTCGTCCTCGGTCATATCCTGCAGCCGGGCGATGCCCTCGTTGACCGCGCGAATGTGACGCACGGCCTCGATGACATTGCCGGTTCCGGCCTCACCCTTTGTCCTGATCATCGCGGCGCCCTCGTTGATCCGGCGCAGAGCC
Source organism: Dehalococcoidia bacterium (assembly GCA_035711945.1). Classification (GTDB taxonomy): domain Bacteria; phylum Chloroflexota; class Dehalococcoidia; order WHTO01; family WHTO01; genus DASTBR01. The sequence continues at coordinate 347 of DASTBR010000180.1, read as the reverse complement.
TCGCCCAGATCGCGGCAGCCGCAGACGAACGGCACTTTGAACTGTGTCTTGTCGATGTGGAACTGCTCGTCTGCCGGGGTGAGGACTTCGGATTCGTCGATGTAATCCACGCCAAGCGCTTCGAGGACCTGGGCTTCGACGAAGTGTCCGATCCGGCACTTCGCCATGACGGGGATCGAGACGGCGTCGATGATGCCCTGGATCAGGTCGGGGTCGGACATTCGAGCCACGCCGCCATGCGCGCGGATGTCAGAAGGAACGCGCTCCAGCGCCATGACGGCGCAGGCTCCGGCCTCTTCCGCCACCTTCGCCTGGTCGGCCGTGACGACGTCCATGATCACGCCGCC
>DASTBR010000179.1:0-11620 GCA_035711945.1 Dehalococcoidia bacterium | reverse complement strand
ACCTACGGCCGGCGACCTTGATTCACCCAGCCGGTACTAGGCTGGGTTCCTGATGGATCTCGCCGCCAAAGCCGAGCAGCTCCGTAAGCTCCACGGCGGCCCGGACATGCTCGTTCTGCCCAACGCCTGGGACGTGGCCAGCGCCCGGCTCTTCGCGAAGATGGGCTATCCGGCCATCGCCACGACGAGCGCCGGCGTCGCCAACTCCCTCGGCTGGCCGGATCACGAGCAGATCCCGCCCGACGAGATGTTCGCCGCGGTCAAGCGCATCGCTTCGGCAGTCGATGTCCCGGTCACCGCCGACATCGAAGGTGGTTACGGGTTGGAGCCTCAGGACCTGGTGAACCGCCTCATAGACGCGGGTGCCGCAGGCATGAACGTCGAGGACTCCGACCACCGTGGGGACGGAGTCCTGGTCGACGCCGGGAAGCAGGCGACCAGGTTGCGGGCCGTCGTGGAGGCCGGTAAGAAGACAGGCGTGCCGCTGGTCCTTAACGCGAGGGTCGACGTCTTCGTCCGCGAGTACGGGTCGGAGGGGGGCCGCGTCCACGAAGCGATTCGTCGGGCACAGCACTACCGACAGGCCGGCGCTGACTGCCTCTATCCGATCCTCGTTTCTGACGAAGACGTTGTCCGGCAGTTGGTCGACGGTATCGACGGTCCAATCAACTTCATGTACCTGCCGGACGGACCGTCCTTAACCCGCCTGCGTGAGCTGGGCGTTAGGCGCGTCACCTTCGCCGGCGGCCTTGCGCGAATGGCACTTGCCCACGTCGAAGAATGGCTGGGGAGTATCGACCCGGTCCGCTAACCCTCCTCGGCCCGCGTCGCCTCCGTTTCGAAATCCGCCACGTCAATGTTGCATCCAGCCGCCAGCCCAGCCTCCGTAGGCTCCCCGTCCCAATCGAAGCCGATCTTCAGTTGCTCACCTGTCAGTTCAACGCGGTAGACGCTGCTAACGTTTGACGCCTCTGGCTCCAGGACGTTCCCGGTTGCTTCGTCGATGCACATGCTCACGAACTCGAGCTCAGCCTCCCACCCATCGTCGCTGGGAAGCAATCGCATTTCGATCGGATCTTCGCCCGGTTGGTCGATCCCGTATGTCGTCAAGTCGTAAGTACAGGGATCCTCGCAGTCCTCTGGCCGCTCGATGACCCACTGCTCGGCGGGAAGGGTCTCGGGAATGTCGTCGAGCGTTTCCCCGCTCAGGCGCCGGAACTCGCTGGTGTTCCAGGTCCCTGCGATATCGACAACGGCTTCGGCTTCTTCATCGTCGTCGTCTCCTCCGCAGGAGCACGTAACGAGAAGTGAGAAAACCATGAGTGCGCCCGCGATCTTCATGGCGTCGCCAGCCTACGTCCGAATAGGCGCCCTTGACAAGGCTCGACCTTATCTGCGGGAGACTGTCCTAACCGGCCGCTGGATCAGTCTGACCGGTGAACTCCCACTTGCCCAGCTTCAGCGCAGGCACGAGCGTTTGCCCGACCAGCCCCGGCTGCAGGGTTCGTTCCCGGCTGATCACCTGGACGTTGTTCAGTGCCTCGACGTAGCCCTGCGTGAAGCGCAGGTTGCGCACAGGCTGCTTGACCTTCCCGTCCTCAATCAGGAACGTCCCGTCGCGCGTCATGCCCGTGATGATGACGTTCAGCGGGTGCACCGGACGCGTGTACCAAAAGCGCGTCACCCAGATGCCCCGCTTCGTCTCCTGGATCATTTCCTCGACGCTTGAGTTGCCGCCCGCCATCGCCATGTTCATCGGCACAGGTCCGAAGGTGCTTCCCGCTGGCAGTGCGTGGCCCGTCGACTGCTGATCCTTCTCTTTCCCGGCGTGATAGCTGTCCCAGACGACGCCCTTCGCGACGCCCTCGCTGATGAACTCAACGCGCTTCTTGGGTACGCCCTCGTAGTCGAAGGCCTGCGGAGGGGTCTCGCCCGACAGCCCGTCGTCCCAGATCGAGACGTTTTCGCCCATCACTTTCTCGCCGATGCGGCCCGCCATGAACGTGCGCTTCTCCTGGAACGCCAGCCCGCCGAAACTCAGGTAAGCCAGGAAGTCCAGCAGGTCAGCGACCGCATAGTCCTGCAGGATCACCTCGTAGTTGCCCGGCTCGAGCGGCTGGGGGTCCTGTGCCATCTCCGCCTTGCCAACCGCCTCCATCGCGATCGCGCCGCCATTGATGTCTCCCACGTCGGTCGACCACTTGCCGGCATACCCGGAGCCGGTCGGGCCCATGACCACCGTATGGATGTCGGCGAGGCTCTGTTTCGCGTACTGCCACGTTCCCAGCGAGTTAGCGACCGCCATCTCGCCGGCCGTCGTCTTGAAGGCGCCGGCTGCTGTCAGGTCCGACATTCGCGAGGCCTCGCAGATCTCGCCCACGACGGAAGCCCGTTCTTCCGGCCCGCAGCGCGCCGTCGCTTCGACGAACGCGTCAACTGTCGGCGCCGGCGCTGACTTGGGAAGCGAGCGGAAGTCCTCATTGTCGACCTGGTGACGGGCCAGGTTCGTCGCCCGCTCGACGAGCGCCTTGAGACTCGCCTCTGAGATGTCGTTGCTCGTCGCCACGCCGATCTTCTGACCGAGAACGACCCGCACGCGGACGCTCATGTCGGTCTCTTCCACGTTCTGGTGGATGTGGTTGTTCGCGAACCGCGTCAGTGCCTGGTGCTCTGAGAAGACCAGCACTTCTGTCTGGTCAGTCGTCGATGCGCTTAGAACAGTGTCAGCGAGACCCTTGAGCTCCTGTTCCGACATGCGTAGAGGCTCTAGGTAGGCGCCTCAACGGTCAAGGCTGGTGGTAGGCTCAGCTCCGCTGGGAGCCAACTGGCTCTCACTGGAAGCCCTGGCCCCTGCTGTAACTGGCTGTCGGGCGGCTGCCAGACGGTTCAGTAGGGGCGGCGAGTTCAGACCGGAGAAGATCTCGCGTGCCTCCAGCGCAGCCGCTGCCGCGTCAGGGTGTTCCGGTGCGAACAGGGCAAACTCCATCTGACATAGCGCGAGATCGAAAGGCAAGTGGAGAGTGTCCCTGAACTCACGGGCAGCGGACTGGTAATGCTGGGCGGCTTCTGTCTCCCGCCCCTCCAGGGCGGCCAGTCCTGCATGCAGGGCTGTCTTCGTGCTTTGAACCCAGCGCCAGCGAGTTGTCCTGCCCTCAATGTTGCGCATAATCTCCGCCACGTGCTGGGCGTCCCGCTGCCAGAGAAGCGCTCTGGCGGCGATCAGAAGCGACGGAATCACGAAGGTGGGTTGCTCTGTCAGTTCCTCCACGCCGACGGCGGCGCGGTAGGCTTCATCGAGGTCGCCCCTTGCCAGGGCTACTGTGGCTCGGACAACATGCAGGGTGGCTCGTGCTGACGGCTCCAGCGCGGTTTCGTCGGTGCTGATTACCCGCTCCGCCGTCACGAAGTCACCGCGGAAGGCGGCGATTGCAGCCACCGGGGACAACAGGGCGACGTCAAAGGGACGGCGCTCCCCTTCAGCGTTGAGCACTCTATCCGCCGCGTAGGCCAAAGCCCAGTCCCACTCACCCACCCTCAGAGCCCCGTCGTAGGAATTGCCTTCGAGGAACATATGGAAGCGACCGAAGCGGTGAGCGAGTTCTAAGCCGGCCTTGGCTATATCAAACGATGTCCGAGGATCATCGAGGGCGAGCAGGAAGGAAATATTATTTCTCACGCGCAGCTCGGAGCTTGTCAGCCCCTGCTCCTGAGTCAGCTCCAGCACTCCGCGCAGAATGACCAGGGCCTCCTGGGAACGGGCAACATCGCCGAGCGAGGTTCCCTTCGTTATCAGCGCTTCAGCGATGACCGTCATCAGGCCCAGGCGTTCGGCTGAAGTCAGGGCCCGATCCGCAGCGTCGATCGACCGCTGCCACTCTTCGTTGAACATGTAGGCGCGGGCGAGCTCGGCCAGCAAAGGGACGTAGTCCTCGTGCTCGCCAAGGGCCGCCAGTCCTTCAACTGCTTCCTCAAGCAGACTTATCGCCTCGAGGACGCGCCCGGTGACCAGGTAGATTGCGCCCAGTCGCACCGTCACTCGCGCCACCCCGGCAAGGTCGTCTTGGGCTCGATAGTGCGCCACCGCCTTCAGTGCGTAGCCCTCGCCCAAATTCCACTGGAGGGCGGCGAAGACGGCATCCAGGCCCTGCTCCCAGAGGAGGGCCTGCGCGGCTGGATCCGGCGTGACTGTGAGGGCTTGCTTGATATAGGCAAGCGCCTGGTCGGCGGAGTGAAGAGCAAGGGCACGCTCCGCTGCGGCGCGCAGCGCCACGCGGGCCTGCGCCGCGGCGGCGTCGGCCTCGGGGCCCTCCGAAGTCATGTGGTATGCATCGAGGTAATGGCTCGCGAGGATCCCGGCCAGTTCTTCCTCGCCCAGCGCTTCAAAATAGCGCGCTGCCGCCAGGTGGCGTGTTCGGCGGTCCTTCTTGGACAGCGTGTTATAGGCCACCTCGCGGATCAGGGCCTGAACGAACTGATACTGCCCGCGTTCAGGTGAGCGTGGATCGACATCCTGGCGCAGGAACTCCTTCCGCACCAGCGTCTTCAGCATCGGCTCGATATCGGCTTCTGGATCACCGGCCATGGACGCCAGCGCCGTTGGCGTGAAGCTCTGGCCAAGGACAGCGGCGTTCTGCAAGAGGGCACGCTCCTCAGCAGGAAGCGCATCGAGACGAGCCGCGATCAGTGATTGCAACGATTCGGGAACGGTCAGGCTTTCGACGTCGCCCGCAAGCCGGTAGCCTTCCGACTCTGGCAACAGGACGCCCTGGTCAACGAGCATGCGCACAATCTCGACTGCGTACATGGGAAAGCCTTCGGCGCGCGTGACGATCGCCTCCACGGTTGGTGAGGGCAGTCCGGGCACGAGGCCCTCCAGGAGTGCCGCCATCTCCGCGTGCTCGAGCGGCTCGAGGTGAATGCTGGTGAACCGCTTCTGCCCGGCGCCCCATTCCGATCGTTTCTCGAGCAGATCCGGCCGTGCGAACGTAAGGACAAGAATCGGCCGGGAAGCGGCCCATTCCAGGAGCTTGTCGATGAAGTCGAGGAGGCCGGCGTCAGCCCAGTGCATGTCCTGGAAGACCATTACGACCGGGGCGTTCTCGGAGAGCCGCTCGAAGAACCCGCGCCAGGCCGCGTAGAGCTCTTCCTGCTCGATGCGCGGGGCGTCGCCGAGGCCGAGAAGAGCCGCGAGGCATGGCTCCATCCAGCGCCGCTCCTCAAGATCCAGGACGTGCTGCTTCAGGGCCGCCGTCAACTTTGACCGGCTGGTGGAGGGATCGTCAGTCTCAGCGATGCCTGCGCGGCGTCTCACCATCTCGCCAAGAGCCCAAAAGGTGATGCCCTCGCCGTAGGCGGGCGAGCGGCCTTCGTGCCAGAGCATCGTTTCTGCCAGGCCGTCGGTGTATTTGGAGAACTCCCATGCCAGGCGGCTCTTACCCAGCCCGGCCTGCCCGATCACCGACACCAGGCGCGCCTTACGTTCGCGGACTGTGGCGTGATACGCCTGCTTGAGCAGCCTTAGCTCTTCGTCTCGCCCGATGAAGGGCGGCTCCAGTCGCTCAGAACGGCCTGCGCCTCGGATCTTGCCTACCACTCGTAGCGCGCGCCAGACGGGTACCGGTAGACGCTTACCCTTAAGAATGTGCTCGCCTGCTTCTTCGAAGGCGATGGCATCCCTTGTCGCCCTGAAGGTCGCCTCGCCCACCAGGACGCAGCCTGGCGGCGCCACCGACTGAATCCGCGAGGCTGTGTTGACCATGTCACCGACGACCATTCCCTGTTGCTCGGCGCCGATTGTGACCGCGGCCTCGCCGGTCAAAACTCCGGCACGCAACTTCAGGTCGTCCGTTAGCCCGCCGCTGTCCAGGTGCTTTGCGGCTTCGACCAGGTCGAGCGCCGCCCGAACCGCGCGCTCGGCGTCATCTTCGTGGGCCCGCGGGCTGCCCCACACAGCCATGACGGCGTCGCCAATGAACTTCTCGACCGTGCCGCCATAATTCGCGATGACCTGGCTGGCCGCTTCGAAGTATCGGCCGAGGAACTCCCGGACGGCCTCGGGGTCAGCATCCTCCGACAGCGGCGTGAAGCCGACGAGGTCGGCGAAGAGGACTGATACCAAACGGCGCTCGGCCACGGCGGCCGGTGCTGGCTCGGGAGATGTCTCTGTCTTAGCCTCCATCAGCGCGTGCCCGCATTGAGGACAGAATCGATTCTGTGCTTCTATCGGGCTGCCACACGATGGGCAGGCACGCGATAGGGGCGCTCCACATTCCGCGCAAAAGCGGGCGCCGGGGGCCGCATCCGCACCACACCTCTGACAAACCAATGGAGACCTCGCCGGGAAGGATATGCGCTAGCAGCCTAAACCAGTGCACGGCTGAAGAGTACCAGCCTTACACCCAGGGCCCTCGTACACTAAGTTAGTAATCACTCACTTACGCGCGCGGAGGACCGATGCAATTCCGTTTTAGCCCTGAAGACGAGGCTTTTCGCTCCGAGGTCCAGACCTTCCTCAAGGAGAACTGGGGCGACGAACCCGACGACGACTCCGACGAAGGCATGGCCGCAATCGACCGCCGCAAAGCCTTCGAGAAGAAGATGGCCGCCGAGGGCCTCCTCACCATGCACTGGCCCAGGGCCTACGGCGGCCGCGACGCCAGCCGCATGCAACAGCTGATCATGCGCGAGGAGATGGCCAGGGTCGGCGCCATGTATCTCGACGCCCAGGGCGTCGGCATGGTCGGCCCCGTGCTCATGATCCACGGCACCGAGGACCAGCGAAAGCGCTTCCTGCCCGACATCGCCAACGGCGACGTCGTCTGGTGCCAGGGCTTCAGCGAGCCCAACTCAGGCTCCGACCTCGCCTCGCTGCAGTGCCGCGCGGTCAAGGACGGCGATGACTACGTGATCAACGGCCAGAAGATCTGGACGAGTCAGGCCAAGTACGCCGACTGGATCCACGTGCTCTGCCGTACCGACCAGGACGCCCCCAAGCACAAGGGCATCACCTACTTCGCCGTCGAGATGTCGTCCCCCGGCATCACCGTCAACCCGATCGTCAACATGATGGGCGAGGATGGCGGCTTCGCCGAGACCATCTTCGAGGACGTGCGCGTGCCCCGTAGCCACGTTATGGGTGAGGAAAACCGCGGCTGGTACGTCGCCACGACCACCCTAGACTTCGAGCGCTCCAACATCGGCTTCACCACCCAGTCGCGGCGCACGCTCGAGTCCCTCGCCGCTTTCGCCAAAGAGACGCGCGCCAACGGCAAGACCCTGCTCGACCAACCCGCCGTCCGCAACAAGCTCGCCGACCTGCTGGTCGCCGTCGAGGTCGCGCGGCTGCTTAGCTACCGCGTGACCTGGATGCAGGATCAGAACCAGGTGCCTAACTACGAGGCCTCGATGGTCAAGACCTTCGGCACCGAGCTTCGCCAGCGCATCTCCAACTTCGGCGTCAACCTGCTGGGACCCTATGGTCAGCTGGAGGCCGGCTCGAAGCATGAGAAGCTGGCTGGAGCCCTGGCCCGCGACTACCAGTGGACCACCGCGGAGACGATCTACGGCGGCTCTTCCGAGATCCAGCGCAACATCATCGCCACGCGCGGGCTCGGCCTGCCGCGCGGCTAGTCGACCTTCGGCGGCGCGCCGAAGGCTTGTTTGTGCCAGCGGCCATAGTCCTCCGCCGTGTTGATGTCCGCCGTGACGATCGGGTCGTCGATTTCGACCTCGATCGGCGGATATGCGTCGACGAGGTCGCGGAGACCCAGCGTCTCCTCCTGGACTTCGCGGAGCTCTGCCAGGTGCTTGCCCGGCAGAGCCACCGGATGGCCCCGCTGGCCCTTGTAGGTCGGCACGTAGATCACCGCCGGGTTTTCCGTCATTTTCCTGAGCAGCGCACTGATCACTCCGGACGGCGCAGGCTGGTCGACGCTGACCACCACCACGACCTCCGTGTCTGGCGGCGCCTCCCGAGCGCCGGCGCGGACTGAGCTCGCACGACCCTCGCGCCATTGCTCGTTCTCGGCAACCGTTGCCCCCGCCTTGGTAGCGATCGGCCCGACCTCTGGCACGGCCCCACAAACCACGATCGCTCGCTCGCAGCCACCGGCCAGCATCTGCGCCACCTGGTATTCGACGAGCGTGGGCGCCTCGCCCCAGGGCAGGAGTGCTTTCGGCCGCTGCATGCGGCTGGATTCGCCGGCGGCGAGGAGAATGCCGACGACCGCCATCAGGTCAGCGGGAAAAGGGCCCTCAGGTTGTTCGCCGCCGCCCTTTCTCCGCGGACCTTCAACCGCGCGCCCTTCGCCTGGAAGCTATCGAAGAATTTGCGCGGTGTAGCCTTGATAGTCGTGGTTGCGCCCGCGCCACAGCCGATATCCGATCTCGCCTGGGCTCGGTCGAGAACCAGTTCCCAGCGCCCGCCACCAGGCTGGGTCAGGTCGACGCACACGCGTGCCTCCTCGGTCTCGCCCAGCGCCTCCGGCTCATACAGCAGGGGCAACAAACGAAAGAGCCGATCGTAGAAGTCATTCGACGCCTCCGGCATCCACTCCTCGAACCAGTGGGGAAGTTTGCCAGCGCCCACCTCCGTCCTGATCTCCTGGTAGTGGTAGACCAGATGGACGTACATGTGGTCGTAGAGGTGCCGCACCTGGCCCCGCTGCCGCCACTCCGGCACGCTGACCGGTAGCTCGAGCAACCCATCATCCGGGAGCGCTAGCAGAAGTCTCAGCTGCTCTTCGGCGGTCTGCTGGATCAGGTCCAGCAGACCGTTGGACTCACGCTCCATGAAGTCGGCCTCGCTGCTGGCGGGGGCCGCCGCGCCATCACTACTGCCGATCCGTCTCGACAGGCTCGCTTTCATAAGTGCCAGGCCGTTCTCCTGCGCAACCGCGAGGTGAGCGAGCGATCGGTACAGGCCATCGCCGGCCTCACCGCGCCAGGCCGACTCGTCCAACCCGCCAACCCGTTCGCTGAACCGGCCCAATGCCCCGCGGTAGACCGCGTCAAACAACTCGATGTCGCGTTTCTGCGCGGTGGTCTCGCGGCCCATCACCCTCATCGCTGCGCCCACTCCTTAATTCCTGCGTCGTCGTCGCTCATTGATTGTTATCGACCTCCCGCCACCGCAATAGAGAGCGGGGCGTAGGTTACCCTCATTCGCATGGATCTCCGCCCGCTCGGCAAGACCGACCTCACGGTCTCCGCGCTCTGCCTCGGCACCATGCAGTGGGGCTGGACTGCCAGCGAGGACGAGGCCTTCGCCACCATGGACGCCTTCGTCGCCGCCGGCGGCAACTTCATCGATACCGCCGACGTGTACTCGCGCTGGGCCAAGGGCAACCCCGGCGGCGTCTCCGAGCAGATCATCGGCCGCTGGATGAAGGAGCGCGGCAACCGTGACCAGATCGTCCTCGCCACCAAAGTGCGCGGCCAGATGTGGAGCGGCCCGGACGGCGAGGGCCTCTCGCGCTCGCACATCCTGCGCGCCGCCGAGGACAGCCTGCGCCGTTTGCAGGTCGAAACCATCGATCTCTACCAGTGCCACTACCCCGACACTGCGACTCCGATCGACGAGACGCTGCGCGCCTTCGAAGAGCTGACCAGCTCCGGCAAGGTGCGCTACATCGGCGCCTCGAACTACAGCAGCGAGTGGCTGCAGGAAGCTGTCGACGTTGCCCGCGCTGAGAGCCTCCCGTCCTTCGTCTCGCTCCAGCCCAACTACAGCCTGGTCAAACGGGCCGAGTTCGAGCAGGGCCCGATGGCCGTCTGTCAGCAGGAGGGCCTTGGCGTCATTCCCTACAGCCCGCTGGCCGCTGGCTTCCTCACAGGCAAGTACCGGCGTGGCCAGAGAGTCGAGAGCCAACGCCTCAATCGCGTCAGCGACTACCTCAACGACCGCGGCTACGCCGTCCTCGACGCCATGGACACCATCGCCGCCGGCCACGACGTCCCACTCGCCTCCGTCGCGCTTGGCTGGATGCTCGCAAATCCCGTCATCACCTCCCCCATCGTCGGCGCCAACACGCCGCAGCAGCTCGCCGACCAGCTGCCCGCCGTCGACCTCAAGCTGACGGACGAAGAGCTCGAATCACTCAACGCCGCCAGCGCCGGCTTCTAGTCGAACCTCGCTCAGCAGGCCCTCCAGGTAGGGCGTAACGCCCCAGAAAGCCTTCATCTCGTCGTACTCGCGTCGAACCTTTGGCTCGCCGCTGCGGCCCGTGCGAACGGCGCGGATCATCAGGTTCTTGGCCGTGTGCTCGGCGGCTATGAACTCGATGACATCCGTGCGGTAGCCGGCCAGGCGCAACAACTGCGCGCGAAAGGCGTCGGTGACGATATCGGCGGTGCGCTCCTTCAGCAGCCCATGGCGCAGGGCGGCCTTTAGCGGGCCGGGCGACTCGAGCCGTGCATTTAGCTCCTTGTGGCAGCACGGCGCGGCGAGGATCAGCTTCGTTTCCCAGCGCACGGCCTGCGCCAGCGCTTCGTCCGTTGCTGTATCGCAGGCGTGCAGCGCGAGGACGACATCCGGCGGCTCGGGCGGCCGGTAGTCGATGATCGACGCCTTCTCGAAGCGCAGGTCGGCGTAATCGAGCTGATCCCGCTGCACCGAGCACTTGTCGATCAGCTTCGTCTCAAGGTCGACGCCCGTGATCGTGGCCGGACTGCCCTTGATGTCGTTCAGGTAGTGGTAGGCCGCGAACGTCAGGTACGACGAGCCGCAGCCCAGGTCGACGATGCGCAGCGGACGGCCATCCGGGACCGGGATCTTCTTCAGCCCCTGCTCGAGCAGCTGCAGGAACTGGTTCACCTGCGCGTGCTTGTCGTGCATCGAGGGCCTGACGCGCCCGCTCGGGTCCATGACGCCGAGGTCGATCAGCAACGCGTCCGGTTTACCGGCCGGCAAGGGCACCTGCTTGTCCCGGTCGTGTCGCTCGCTGACCGCCCGCTCCTCGGGCGCGGGCGCTCGTGTCAGCAGCATCCGCCCGCGCTTGGACCGCCTCAGCGTGATGTCCTCGTCGCGCGTGCGCACGACGATAGACCGAACCGGCCACTCCAACAGCTGGTCGAGAAGCTTCTCAGCAGCGTCCGGGTCGTGGTTCGAGGACTTGTCCTGCCGCTCGTCCAGGTAAGAGAACTGCAGAACACGCCGCCCCTTCACCATCACCGGACGCACGGTGACCTTCCGCCAGCGCTCGCCGCGCGCCGGCTTCACGACCAGGTCGATGAACGCCTCGCTGGAAAGCAGTCCGTCGGGTATAGCCTCCCCAACGCCTGCCGCCTCCGGACTCACCCGCCTAGCCTAGTGACTCGCCGGGGAGCGCCACCCTTGTCCGCGAAAGGAGCTCAGTCGCTGTGCGGCGGAATGTTGGCGTTGATCCTGAAGAAATTTCCAGGGTCGTACTTCCGCTTGAGCGCCACAAGTCGCGCCCACTTCTCGGGCCCGTAGGCGGCCGAACGCACACGCTCCGGCGTGTCATCGCTGGTGAAGTTGACGTAGACGCCACGACTGTATGGCGCCAGGGCGTCAAAGAACCCGCGTACCCACGCCTTATGGCGGGCCGGGTCAGGGTCGTCGGGCATCCAGGAGGCGACGATGTTGACGTCGTGGGCGGCG
>DASTBR010000178.1:0-4538 GCA_035711945.1 Dehalococcoidia bacterium | reverse complement strand
TACATCAACACGTACCTGATGTGGGGCGAAACCCCGGACGCCATCTCCCAACGCGTGGCCGAAATGCAGGCTCGTGCGGCGCAACACGATAGAAACCTGCGCTACGGACTGCGCATTCACCTCATCGTGCGCGACACCAGTGAAGAGGCTCACGCCGCCGCCGACGAGCTCCTGCGCCTGGCGGACCCGCGCGTGGAGGGCGACCGGCAGCGTGAGTTCGACAACTTTGACTCGATCGGCCAGTCCAGAATGCTCGAAGTTCCCGCCGGCGAGGACGACTGGGTGAGCGACGTCCTTTGGGCCGGCATTCGCAGGGTCCGCGGTGGGGCTGGAACGGCACTCGTGGGTACGCCCGAGCGCGTGGCGGAAGCCATGCAGGAGTACGTCGACGCCGGAATTACCTACTTCATACTCTCCGGCTATCCGCACCTGGAAGAAGCGAGGCGTATCGGCCAGACGGTTCTGCCGCTCGTCGGGCGCGTTCCAGCAGCGGCTGGCTGACCTTGGACGAAGGCACGTTTCTCGCTGCGGTCGAGGCGGCGGGCACACCCTCCTGGATCGTTGACCTCGACCGCGTGACGCAGAACGCTCGCGAGCTCAGCCGTATTGCTGGTGAAGGCGCCATCTCGTACGCCATCAAGGCCAACGACCATCCCGCCGTGTTGCGGGCCGCTAAGCGCGGCGATGTAAAGGCGGAAGCGGCATCTGGACGCGAGTACGGCCTGGCGCGCGGCGCCGGCTTCTCAGGCGCCGAAATCGTGCTTAACGGTCCTCTGAAGACGGACGACGACCTCGATCTCGCCTTTGCCGAGGGCGCCCTGGTCAACGCGGACAGCCTCGACGAGCTGCGGCGGATGATTGCGCGTCCGAGCAGCGCTAAGCGCATCGGTGTACGGGTTCAGTCCAACCTGATCGAGGGCGCCGTCGGCGATCGTTTCGGCCTGACGAATGAGGAAACCGTCGAAGCTGCACGGATGCTGGTCGAGGAAGGCATAGAGCTCGAGCAACTGCACACGCACCTCGGCAGCTATGCGGTGCAGGACATCGATGGACCAACTGCGAAAAAGGTAGACCTGATCTGGCCGCGGGACCCGCAGCTTACTGGCGCGCTGGCCGCGCGCATGGTCGAACTCGCACAAGACCTGGCAGACGCCGGCCTGGAGCCACAGACCATCAACCTGGGCGGCGGGCTACCGTCGCTTCCCGCCGCGGCAGACCACATTGCAGCGGCCAACGGCACGCTGAAGGCCAGCGGTTTGTCCGCGCAACTCTGCTTTGAGCCGGGGAGGGCTATTGTCAGCGACGCGGCCAGCCTGGTCTGCCGGGTGGTGCAGGTACGCGCCGGCGATCGTGACGGACGGCAGCAGGTTGTAGTCGACGCGGGAGTCAATCTCCTGCCTTCGGTCCAATGGCGCGACGCGCAGCTGTCGGCGCTGGATGGTCGCCCTGGTGACCAGAACACCGTAGTATTTGGTCCGCTGTGCCTGCAATCAGACGTCCTCGCCTGGAACGCGACCCTACCTGAGGTGCGCGTTGGCGACCTGCTCGTCGCCGAATCCGTCGGCGCCTACAACTGGGTCCGCTCGACGTCCTTCATCTTCCCGACGGCGCCGATCGTCCTGCTTCAGGGTGGCGAGACGACTATCGATTCCGGTCAGCGGTGAGCGCTAGACGACTTTGCGCAGCAGACCGACAAGGTCGCTGTCGAGCTGCGATCCCGACGCCCCCTGAATGACTTCGAAAGCCCCGTCGCGGTCAAGCGTTTCGCGGTAGGGCCGGTCGGAGGTAAGAGCATTGAAAACATCGACCACGGAGATAATCTTGGCTTCGAGCGGGATTTCGTCGGCACTCAGCGAGTCAGGATAGCCCTTGCCGTCGGGCCACTCGTGGTGCATGCCTACCCAGCGCGCCACATCACTCATCCCAGGCAATGACTCGACCACCATCCGCGAGTGTGTCGGGTGCAGCTGTACGACCTGCATCTCCTCGATCGAGAGGATGTCCGACTTGGCCATGATCCTGCTGGGCACACCGAGGTGGCCAACGTCGCGCATCAGCGTGGCCCACCAGACGAGGTCAGCATGCCCATCGTCCAGCCGCGCGCTCAGCGCAAGCCGCCTGGCAAGGTCGGCGCAGCGGGCGGAGTGACCCGGCGCATAGCCGCACTTGGCATCGATAACGTCCGCGAACGTGTGGCCGTAGTCCATCGTTATGCGCCGCGAACGCTTGTGGCTGTCTGCCGGACGTGCCTCGCTCAGCAGCTCGGCGAGGCCGTCGTCGTAGTAGGCGAGCCAGAAGCTGTCGCGACGGATGATCCGCTCAAACACCCGTGTCAGCTCGTCGTCGAGCTGCGAGCCGGCGAGCCGAGCACACGCCGCGGCCAGCGAGTTACGTGCCGAGAGCGAGCTGGAATGCGCTCCGAGGACGCTCTCGGCGATGTGGGCAATTGCGATCGTGCGGGCCTCGACTGGGATGTCGCTGCCCGTCATTCCAGCCGGGGTGCCTGAGCCGTCCCAGTGCTCGTGGTGCGAGCGGATGGCAGTGACCGCAGCTGGCGGAAGCTTCAGATCCTCTGCGGACTCCGCGCCTCGCTCAGCGTGGCTGGCGATCAACTCGGAAACGGCGGAGTTCTCCTGCTCCGGCAGCATCGTCAGGAGCTTGTCGAGAAGGTTAGCCGGGTAGCTGAAGATCTTGTCCTCGTCGAGTCCGAGGCGTTGGGTCAGCAGCGGCGTGATGAAGGGCACTCCAAGGTCATGCATCAGCGCGCCGTAGAAAACACCGGCGGTCTGCTTCGCGTCGAACCCGGCGTGCGAGGCGATGCTGAGGCCTATGTAGCAGACACGCTGGGCGTGGCCCGGGGATCGCCCCTCGGCGAGATCCAGGGCCAGCGACGTCGCCAGCGCAAGCTCACCGATGCTCAAGGGTGGGATACGCTTCGGCACGAGGTGCTCGGCGCCGAGCGATGCTCGCCACTCCAGGACGCTGCCGTCTGGTTTCAAGGGCCCTTTACCTCATGCAGGTGGAAGTAGGGCGGACCGACGAAGATTCCCTGGCCCAATCTCCGCCGAGACCGCCCTCACGTGGTACTAATCGGCAAACCGCGGCGGTGAATTCAGATTGGGTATCAGTCAGCCGCTGCGCAGGCGTTCGATGATTCGCCGGCCGCGCTCGGTGTCTGACCTCTCGAAAAAGGCGACGATCTTGTTGCGGTAAAGACCGCTTCTTGCTTCCTCGATCGCCTCCGGCAGGGCCTCTCTGAATCGCTCGAATGCCCAGAGCTGTGGCTGCGAGAAGTTGATGCGGATGTAGTCAGTAGCGCGCACGTCGCCGAGGCCGTCGCCCGGATAGATGGCAACCTTGCGTTTGAACATGGAAACGGTCAGCTCTTGGGCAGTGACGCCGGCGCCGCTGACGTCGATGACGAGCGAGTATCCGTATTGCGGCATGACCGGGATAAGCAGCCCATCCGTGGCCGCAATCGTCTCGACCACGTGTGCCAGGTTGCGGCGGTAAAGCTCCTCGCTGCGCGCGATGTAGTCATCATCCTTCAGCGCGGCGATTGCGCCGAACTGCGCCACCAGGTTGGTGTTCAGACGTGTCAGCCCGATCTTCACCGCGAGAGCAGACCTGATGACGGCCGGGTGCCCGGCGAGGAAACCGATGCGGACCCCCGCCATTCCGTAGCCATGCGACAGGCCGAAAGTCGCGAGGACGTTAGTGGTGTCGGTTCGCTTGTGCAGCGCGGGCATGGAAACGTGATTCGCCGTTGGGTCGATGCGATGGCTGTGGTGGGTGACGTCGTCGATTACGAAGGCGCCTGCCTCGCGGGCGATCTCGATGATGCCGATCAGTTCCTGATCAGTCTGGATCGTGCCATAGGGGTTAACTGGATCGCAGACCATGACGACCTTGGTGCGCGGAGTGATGTGTTCCCGCAGCTCAGGGGGCTGAAGGCGATAGCCGTTGTGCTCGTCCAGGGGAATGCGCACCGGCGCTCCACCGGCAAGCTCGACTGCCGGCACGAAATGGAAGTACCCGGGGTCGGTGATGATCACCTCGTCGCCGTGGTTGACCAGGGTCTGCAGGGCATAGGCGATACCGGCCTGCGCACCTTCGGTCCCCATCACCTCGAACTCGTCGCCGCGCGGCCGGCCAAGCTTGGCCGCTGCGAGGTCGCGCAGCTCAGCGAGAAGGTCGGGTGAATAGGGACCGACGTTCTCGGCCGTAGTTGCTTCTTTCATGGCGGCGAGCGCGCTTTCGGGCGGGCCGATGTGAGCCGCGAGCCAGCCGAGGTCGGCCCACTCCTCGAGATCGAGAGCGATGCGGCCATCGCGATAGATGTCGGACGGGTCCCAGCCGAGGATGGCGATCGCCTCGCGATAGGTCATGTAGTTGCCGGTCGCCTGCGAGTCGGCGAGAACCGCGCGGACACGCTCGGACAGGCCGTCCAGGACGAACTCAGGTGCGTCCTCGACGCTGCGCGGGGGCCGCCAGCCGAGGATGAAGCGCGGCTTAATAGACATGGGGTTCACTGACCA
>DASTBR010000177.1:0-5872 GCA_035711945.1 Dehalococcoidia bacterium | reverse complement strand
TCTGCAACCACGTCATGTCGTCGAGGCGAGGCGACGAGAGCGGCTGCGGGGCGGCGTCTGCGAGCACGGCCCTGGCCTCGGCCAGGTTCATGACCGGCCGGACCTCGAGGTCGGGATTTGGCCGCCTGATCGCTCTGACGGCGATCATGTTCTCGGTCGGGCTGCGCTCCGCGACTGTCTCGTCAACCGCGTCGGGGGTTCGCAGTTCGCTGCCGTCAGCAACTCACGCGAGAAGACATCGTGAGCGAACTCCGGGCCGGCATCACCGACGAGCAGCGCGCCGAGTGGTTGGCTAGCGACGCGGTGGACTGGGCCAACGAGTCCTTTGCGATCGCCCGCGAGCCGGACCTCGGCTGACACCTGCCGATACGCGACCGACAACCGCGAATTCGAAGAAGGCGAGCCTGAGAGGGTGGACGTGGTCGACGACGGCTATTTGGACATGAACGCAGCGATCGCGTGCGAACGGATCGCGATGGCAGGAGTCCGATTGGCGGGACTACTTCGTCGGGCGTTGGGTGATCGGAGCCCCTGAGCTGAGGAGCTTGGCTCTGTAAAGCAATCGTTCGTTAACCATCAACCGCGAATCTGCTGACCGTCTCGGGAAGGAGACCAGCAGTGA
Source organism: Dehalococcoidia bacterium (assembly GCA_035711945.1). Lineage (GTDB taxonomy): Bacteria > Chloroflexota > Dehalococcoidia > WHTO01 > WHTO01 > DASTBR01. The sequence goes on along the minus strand of DASTBR010000177.1, from coordinate 5,250 downwards.
AAGCCTTACCCGTCATCGATCTGTCCGATGCCGCCGCCGCGGCGCTGAGGCGAATCCTGGAGAACGGTCGGGTCCTCGGCCGCGACGGCGTCGGCCGAAGAATCCTCGAGGTGGCCGTGGATGACTGGGTGATCGACTGGTTCGGCACGCGCCTACCTCCAAAAAAGGGCAACCGGCAACGCCGCCGCTAGCCTCGAGCCGCCGCTCTACCCGCTCGCCCGGCTTCAGCTTGCGCTGCCAGCCGCCGAGCGTCACTGCAACGTCATCGTGGGCGGTCAGTATACCCTCAACCGGTCGTGCGCGTCGGGGTCGCCGACCGCGCCCGCTGACCCTCGACCAAGCCGGGCAATGGCTCGCTCGTGCATAAGTCTGATTCGAAGCCGCGCTTGCCCCTGGCGTACGGCGCCCTGAGAGGGCCGACGGCTGCCCCTCGCGCTGTAGTTGAAATCACCCGGGATTTCTCTTATGCTTTGACGTCCTCGTTCCCGTAGCGGCGATTTGCATCCCGCTTACGCTGCTGCCCGATCTATCAGATAGGTGCAGCAGTGCCGTGGTACGCTAGCGATCGCTGAAGCTAATAGCCCGCTGGAATGCAAAGATGACCGAGCCCCAATCTCTGCACGAGCAATCAGTCGCCGAGCATCGGTCGACCACCTGCGAGTATTCGGCTGAGCGTGACGACCGTCTGCGAGTAGACTGGTGCCGGGACGAACAGCGCTGGCTTCACAACCGAGTGAAGGCCCTCGAACGACAACTTGAATTGCGGACCATCGCCCTCGCAGGGGCCCTCGCGCTCAGCGCACTCCTCGGGAGCTACATCGTGACTTCGCGCTACGATTCTGAGGCGCCTACAGTCGACGTTTTGTTGGCTCGGTCTCCCGACGCATCCGATGCCGTACCATCGTCTGCTTCGGTGGTGGAGCAATCTTGGCAGCTCCGGCGATCACAAGCGTCGGTGCTGGGCGAGGAGCGGATTGAAGCGATTGCGGTTCTTCACTTCGATGCGAGTCGGACAAAAGCCCCCGCCGGGCATTTCAGTGGGCTGTTTGCTGGGAGCTCAGAGGCGATGAAAATCGAGGTAACCGCATCGGGGAAGCTCGATGACGGAGGGAGCAAAGGTGTCGCGCGCGAATGCTCACCCGTGTCGCCCGAGATGGTCGTGAACGCTCCCTTGCATCAGGATGAAGGTAGGGCAGCACCAGCGAACGAGAGGTTCCGATACGTTGCCGCAGATTTCGTGAACCTGCGGGCCGCCCCGAACCATTCCGCCGAAGTGCTCTCCGTGCTGGCGCAAGGGGACGTAGTGCGGCGTACCGGACGCGACCTCGGATGGCTCCAGGTCGAGTATGGTGCTGGTACCGCCAGTACCGTCACAGGCTGGGTGTACAGCAGTTATCTGCGGCGCGTTGAGGCGTTATCGAGCCAACTCGACCTTGCACATAACGACCCCCTCGCTCCACCGATCCCCAGCTTTGTGGTGCGACCGGCCGCTCAAAATGGACATGGACCCCAGGAGATCGCGTCCGACTTGGATCGACGACTCGACCGACTTTGAATCTGGACACGATCATTCAGCGGTCATGGTGTCCAGACGGATATCAGGAAATTTGTAAGGCCGCTGCCACGAAAAGACCGGCTTTACGCGGGCGAATACGCCCTCGGCCGCGGGACGATCAGCCAGCCGCAGGGGCTCGTACGGCACCGCGCGGTTTCGAATTCAGCCTTGTGGTTTATGTCTCCTTGTGGTAGCGTAATCGCGCCTCACTAAACCGCTCGTTGATAATGGCCGGGCCATGGAAGGCATCACCGACGACGGCCGTCCAGGTGCCGAGAAAACCAGTCTGAGCCTCAAAGCGCTTTTGTCCATTGGCTCTGGCCTACTCATATCCACGCTCGTGATGATCTTAAGCGCCGTCATTGAACCTGAAGCCACTGGTCAGATCGAGAAGCGAATTGGCAGCGAACTCCAGGAGCTGGCATTCCAGATGCACGACAAGCTGCACCGTGGCTTGTTAGAACGTCTGCACGACATCAGGCTTGCGGCTAATCTAGGAGCGTTCGCCGAACGAGCGGAACCGCGCCGTACCAAGGAAGCGCTACTTCATTGGCTGCGTCACATCTATCCCGAGTACACCTGGATAGGTCTAGTAGATAGCAAGGGTGACGTCATTGCTCAGACCGAGAGCTCGGTCACCGATGCAAACCTTGCCCATGAAGCTTGGTTCCGTGCAGGCTTGAAAGGTCCGTACTTGGGCACGACGGTAGCGTCGCGAGTGCTGCCGTCACTGGCCAGTGGCCAGCCAAGCCGATTCGTCGACCTTGCAGCTCCAGTTGTTGACGAGGACAGTCGAGATGTGGTCGGCGTCCTCGGGGCCCACTTGAGTTGGACGTGGGCCGAAGAAGCCGAGCGTTCTCTACTGGCACCATTGCGCCAGCGGCGGGATACGGAACTCCTCGTTTTAAATGCTGACGGTGTGGTCGTGCTGGGTTCGCCTGACCTTACCGGCAAGCGGCTGGACATCCCGAGCGTCCGCGCTGCTCAGGCCGGGAGCACCGGTTACAGTGTATCCTATTGGCCGGACGGCAACAGATACGTCACTGGCTTCACTGCCGGAGACCGAGGAAGTCGGGACTTCGGACTTGGATGGCTTGTGCTGGCACGGCAAGATGCAGCTACCGCGCTTGATCCTGTAGTGGACCTGCAGAGGCATCTGCTTGTGTGGGGGGCCATAACAACCTTGGTATTCGTGTTGTTGGCTTGGTCCGGTGCGAAGTGGATTGCGGCACCTCTCCGGGCGTTAACTGTCGCAGCCGATCAACTCGAACGTGGCAGCGACGGTGACGGTCTGCCGGTGTCGGCGCGATATGCTGAGGTCGCTCGGCTCTCGGGTTCCCTGACGGCACTCCTGGCACGGCTCCGCCAGGACGACTTGCGCCTTCGGATATTAGCGCTGCGCGATCCTTTGACGGGTCTTCCGAACCGTGTGTTGTTCCGTGACCGACTTCAGCAAGCAGTCGCGCATTCACGCCGCACCAAGCGGCCCACGGCGCTTTTGCTGCTTGACCTGGATCATTTCAAAGACGTCAACGACACCCTCGGCCATCCAACTGGTGACCGACTGCTCACCGAGGCTGCTCGACGCCTCAAGAACAGCCTGCGCGAAACGGACACCGTCGCTCGCCTGGGCGGCGACGAGTTCGCGCTCATTCTATTCGAACTGCAGCATCCGAGCGACACTACTATCGTCGCGCGTAAGGCTCTGGCTGAGCTAGCCAAGCCTTTCCATTTCGATGGACAAGACGTCTATGTCGGCGCAAGCGTGGGCATAGCGATCTGTGACGCGGATGACAGCGATCCTGACCAACTCCTTCGACATTCTGATCTTGCGCTCTATAGCGCGAAGGCGTCGGGTGGGCGGACTTCTCATGTTTTCGCTCCTGCCATGGCCGCCGAAGTGGCAGCACGGAAAGCGCTGGAGCGAGACCTTCGGCAGGCGTTTGAAGCAGGGAAGTTGGAGCTTCATTTCCAGCCTGAACTGGATCTGCGTTCAGGTTCTCTGCGAGGCGCAGAAGCTTTGCTGCGCTGGAGGCAAGACGGCCGCGGCTGGGTGAACCCAGGACAATTCGTTGCTGCCGCTGAAACAAGCGGCCTCATCGGCGCAATTGGTGCCTGGGCGCTCGGCCAGGCCTGCCGGCAGGCGAAAGTCTGGCGTGAGACAGGGTTGCGAGCTCTGAAGGTCGCCGTGAACGTGTCGCCGACCCAGTGCCGACGCGCCGATCTTGCGGCTACTGTAGAGGCGGCCCTTCAGGAAACAGGTCTGCCCCCTGAAGCGCTCGAGCTAGAGGTTACAGAGAGCGTGTTCCTGCGAGAAGATGATGAGACCGTGCTGACACAGTTGTGGCGCTTACGTGGGATCGGAGTTGGGGTAGCGATTGACGACTTTGGCACCGGCTACTCAAGTCTCGGCCGACTTCGAGCGCTACCCGTCGATAAAATTAAGATCGACCGGTCCTTCGTTGCGCGTCTGGGCCAGGAAAGAGGCGCAGGAACCATAGTGCGCGCAATCGTGGCGCTCGGTCACGGTCTCGGCCTCCACGTCACGGCGGAAGGAGTGGAGAACGAGGCTCAGCTTAGGTTCCTACGCTCGGCAGGATGCGATGGCGTACAAGGCTTTCTGCTTGGTCGGCCTGTCCAGGCGAAGGAGCTTGGAGTCAAGGCGTTAACCTGTTCATGACACTCAAATGGGGTGCCGATTTACAGTCGCCCGCCGGTAACCCCCTGAGCAGCAGCAATAAGCCTGACTGCTGATGCAGGTTAGGCGTCCCGGGACCGCTCGCGGCACTTGTCCCAATTTCGAGCGATCAGATCCCCATCACCGTTTCCCGTTGAACGTGTCCCCCGAGAATCGGTCCAGGCAGAAGGTGAGTTTTCCTGGTAGTGATGGCAGGAGGACTCGCCATGAAGAGGAAGCGCTTTAGCGAAGAGCAGATCATCGAGATGTTGAGTGGAGCGGCCCCATTTCGAGCGGGAAGGTGGCATAGCGTGAGGGCCTAGGCATGAGCCTAGGCGTACGGCTATGTCCGGCGCGTCGAGGTGATCACGTCGGTGCGGCGCCGGCGGCGTTGGTCGGTGGGGAGAAGATCCGGCTGGTCGAGGAGACGCTCGTGCCGGGCATGTCGGTCTCGTTCGTTGCCCGCAAACACGGCCTCTCGCCGAGCCTGCTGTTCAAGTCGAGGCAGCGGATGTCCGAGGGCGGCCGGGAAGCGGTCCGGGCCGACGACGTGGTGGTGGGCGCTGCCAGGATGCGCCAGCTCGAGGAGCGAATCCTGGAGCTCGAGCGTCTGCTCGGCCGCAAGACCCTCGAGCTCGAGATCCTGAAGGAGGCGCTCGCCGCCGTGCGGGCAAAAAAAGCCGCTGTTGCGCTAGCCGACGCTGCTTGCGGTCGAACGCGGCTTCCGCGCCCTGCGGACCTGCTAACCCGGTGGAGCTGGCCCGGCAACGGCAGCTGAAAATGCCCCTGGGCGGGCAGGGTGGATCAACCAAAACGCTTGTATGTGTCTAAGTTGACAACCGTGGCGCGGACACTTAGCCTGGACGCGACGAGTGATCTCGGTGACTACCCCACCTTTGCGGCCCCCAGCGCGGGGCCGCAACTTTGTGGCCCTACCGGCGTGGGCCAAGCTATCTCCGCTATTGCTTCCGATACTAGCAAGTTAGCGCACAACGTGCGAAGCTGGGGCTCCGGCATC
>DASTBR010000176.1:0-3656 GCA_035711945.1 Dehalococcoidia bacterium | reverse complement strand
ATCGCCGCTGAAGGTCAGGCCTTCGGGCTCCAGCTGCTCGTTGATCTTCTCGAGATAGCCCTCGAACGTCTGAATGCGGTACATGACGCCGCTCTGGACGCCCTGGCACGTACTGCAGACGTTCATCATCGGCGCGCCGAGCTTTTCGGCGAGGGCGAAGTTGCGTGAGTTAATAACGTCCTGCAGGAACTCGTCGCGCTCGCCGATGACACCTGCCCCAGTGCAGTTGCCGTCCTCCAGCTCGATGAGCTCGATGCCCAGACGCTCGGCGACCTTCTTCATCGACACATAGAGCTCGGGACAGGCGCCTTTCGCGACGCAGCCCGTCCACCAGGCGTAGCGCAGGCTGCCGGCCGCCATCACTGGACTTCCTCGACGCCCTCGCCCTTGCGAGGCAGGTGCTGCGCAACGACCTGCGGGCTCTTCTCGACGCGACGGAAGATGTTCTTGAGGCTCTTCGCGCTGGGGATGCGATGGAACATGCCCTCCTTGAAGGCGTTGAGGAGCTTACCGGCGCGTAGAAGCTTTATCGCACCCGGGATCTCACCGAGGTTGGCCGGGTTAAGCAGGCCGAGGGACTTCGGAACCATGGTCGCCTCGTTCAAGCGGCCGGCAGTCTTGACAGACTGGATAAACGCTTCCTCGTGGCGGTACCCGGCGCTGTTCTTAACACCGGCTTCGACCATCTGCTCGCGGATCTTCATGATCTGGTCCATCGGGGCCACGCCCTTGGGGCAGACCTCGACGCAGTAGAAGCAGTGGGTGCAATCCCAGACGCCGCCGTACTCGTTGTACATCTTGAATCGCTTCTTGTCGGCGGCGTCGCGCGGGTCGCCCGTGAAGCGATAGGCCTTGGCCAGGGCGGCGGGCCCGATGAAGTTCTCATCTGCCTCCAGCGACGTACAAGCCATGACGCAGGCGCCGCACTGGATGCAGGCCATGACCTGGTTGAGGTCGACCATGGCCTGGTTCGGAACAAGGTACTCGCGCTGCGGCTTCTCACCAGAAGGCTGCAGGTAGGGCTGGACCTGACGGAACTTATCCCAGTGGGGCTGCATGTCGACGATCAGGTCTTTGACGACTGGCAGGTTGCCGCCGGGCGCAACGGTGATGCTCTCACCCATCGCCAGCATGTCCTTGGCCTTGGTGTTGCAGGCCAGGCGCGCCCGACCGTTGATGGTCATCGCGCAGGAACCACAGATCGCGCTGCGACAGGAGCAGCGCAGCCCGAGGCTGCCGTCGTGGTATTCGCGCGCTTCGATCAGGCTGTCCAGGACGGTGGCGTAGTCAGGGACCTCGACTTCGTACTCCTGCCAGTAGTGTCCCTTCCCGGTCTCGGGGTCGTAGCGCTTGACCTTCAGCTTTACTTCCAACGACGTCTCCTAGTACTTCCTCTCCATGGGCTGCCACTGCGTTATCGTCACGTCGCCCTTCTCGAGCAGAGTCGAACCGTCCTTCTGCTTGGTTGCCACCGTGTGCTTGAGCCAGTTGGCATCGTCGCGCTCGGTGAAGTCGAGGCGGGTGTGGGCGCCGCGGCTCTCCTCCCGGTAGATGGCGCTGCGCACGACAAGCTCCGCGCACTCGATGATGTAGTCCAGCTCGAGGGCGAAGACGAGGTCCGTGTTGAAGACCCGGCCTTTGTCCTGGATGGCGACGTTCTGATAGCGCTGCTTGATGTCCTCGACCTTAACGAGGGCGTCCTCCATCTCGTCTTTCTTGCGGAAGACGCCGACCTGGTCGTTCATCATCTTGCCGAGCTCGAGACGAAGGCCGGCGACCGTGTCGCCGTTCTGGGGTCTGTCGACGAACTGGCGGATACGGTTCTCGGTTGCCTTCAGGTAGAGGTTTTCCTTGATGTCGGCGTGGTCACTGCGCTTCGAGTACTCTGCGGAGTGCACGCCTGAGCGGCGGCCGAAGATCACCGTGTCGAGCAGGGAGTTGGCGCCGAGGCGGTTGCCGCCGTGGACGCTGACGCAGGCGCACTCGCCGGCTGCATAGAGCCCGCCGATGCCCGGGACGAGCCCGTCAATGTCCGTCTTGATGCCGCCCATGATGTAGTGGACGCCTGGCCGGATGGGCAGTAGCTCCTCGAGAATATTGACGCTGGCGAAGTCGAGAGCGATCTCGGAAATCTGCATCAGGCGTTCGCGGATCTTCGCCGCTCCCAGGTGGCGGAGGTCGAGGAAGACGCAATCGTCGACACCGCGGCCCTCGTTGATCTCGGTCTGCTCGGCGCGGGAGACGACGTCGCGGCTGGCCAGCTCCATGGCGTTGGGCGCGTATTTCTCCATAAAGCGCTCGTTGTTGGAGTTCAGGAGGTAGGCACCCTCACCGCGCGCGCCCTCGGTGATCAGGACGCCCGAGCCGCGCAGCGTGGTGGGATGGAACTGGACCATCTCCATGTCCATCAGCGGCGCGCCTTCACGGTAGGCGAGGGCATGGCCATCGCCGGTGACGATCAGGGCGTTAGTGCTGGGCTCGTAGACGCGGCCGAGACCACCCGTGGCGAGGATGACAGCCTTGGCGCGGATGACTTCGAGCTTGCCGGTCAGCAGCTCCATGGCGACAACGCCCGCGACACGACCCTCGCGGACGATCAGGTCGGTGACGAACCACTCCTCGTAGATGCGCATCCCGGCCCGCGTGAGCTGCTCGTACATGACGTGCAAGATGGCCTGGCCGGTGATATCGGCCACGAAGTATGTCCGAGCCTTTGTTGCGCCGCCGAAGCGACGGGAGCCGAGCTTGCCCGACTCGTCACGGTTGAAGGTGACGCCCATATTCTCGAGCTCGATCAGCTCCTGGCCCGCCTCCATGCACATCACCTCCACGGCGTCCTGGTCAGCGAGGTAGTCAGAGCCCTTGATCGTGTCGAAGGCGTGTTCTTCCCATGAGTCGTCGGGGTTGCCGGGCAGGGCAGCGTTTATGCCTCCCTGGGCGGCGTTGGAGTGGGAACGGACCGGGTGGACCTTCGAGATCATTGCCACGTCGGCGCCTGCGTCCTGAGCGGCGAGGGCGGCGCGCATCCCGGCGAGGCCAGCGCCTACGACGAGGACATCATGCTCGTACACTGTCAGGTCCTCCTGCGCCCGCCGGTCCGGTTCTGGGGCCGTGCGAGCTTCATGAAAAAGCCCACCTACCCCACGGCTGGAGCGGGTGGGCGTACATCCCTGGGGACGCTGGCCCAGCTTCACCGCCAGTTGATACTCGGGCCAATCTGATGCTAATCGGGTGACCGGGAATGCTCAACACTTGTGAACGGCATCACGAAAGTGACGCCGTCCACCGGACTGCAATGTCTGTCGCTGGGCTGTTATGCGGTTTTAGCGGACTCGCCATAGCGTTCTTAGCAAGGCGATTTTCCAACCGAGAGCCCGAAGGAGGCAGTTTGGCTCGCAGTAAGAACGCGCAAAGCTCGTCGCGGCCGTCAACTAAAGCATCCGCCAACGGCCATGACGTAACGCCGATGGCGGAAGAAGAACTCTTCCTGGTCAAGGGCTGGACCGGGCGTCAGTTCGATTGGATAGCCGACCGTTCGGCTCGGATCCTCGGAACGCCGGCCTACTTCATAGCCTGCCTCGTCACCGTGTTTATCTGGGCGGCATGGGGTATCCCGGCCGCTTTCTCCGACACGTGGCAGTTGGTGATGAACACGT
>DASTBR010000175.1:0-2458 GCA_035711945.1 Dehalococcoidia bacterium | reverse complement strand
CGCTCGGCTACGAGGACCTGATCGACCACGATCAGCTGCGGCACGACCCGGTATTGGCGACGCTGGCCGGCAAGCTCACCGCGCGGCGTCAGGGTTGCGCGCCGCTCGCCGGCAAGAGCACGCTCAACCGGCTCGAGCATGCGCCTGCGGCGCCGGACCGCTACCATGAGATCGGCCACGACGCGGCGGCGATCGAGGGCTGGTTGGTCACCCTGTTCCTCGAGGCGCACAAAACGCCGCCCCCACAGATCGTCCTGGATCTCGATGCGACCGACGATCCTTGGCACGGCCACCAGGAAGGCCGCTTCTTCCACGGTTACTACGACTGCTATTGCTATCTGCGACTGTACGTGTTCTGCGGCCGCCATCTGCTGGCGGCCAAGCTGCGGCGTTCGAACCTCGACGCCTCGGCCGGCGCCATCGACGAGGTGAGACGCCCGAGCATTCAGCCACCGTATGCTGCCAGATCAGTTGTGGAGCATAAGGGTTGGGGCTGCTGCTTCGCGCGTGCTAGGGCCGTGAGATTCAAATTCGTGAGTATGGCAGTACCCGGCCGCGAAGTTCCGTGCGATCAGGGTTCGAGGAAGAAGGACTCATATTGGTTTCGCTTGCCGAGAAGAATGTCGATGAAGTCCAGCAATGACTCCTGATCTTCACCAACGAAGAGCATCGCCTCGCAGAGTCCTCGAGTGTATGCGAGCGACATCTCGCTGGCGGAAACGCTCGACATCGAAGCCCCGCGGGTCGCGAGATAATCCAAGATCTCTCGCGTTGCGGTACTCGCGCAAATCTTTACACCTACGAGTGGAGTGCGCCCCTGGGGCCGGACAGGATCAGGCGGCTGTTTTGACCGTCTGCCGGGTGTGGTGGTCCTCGAACTGGGCGGGGCTCAGATAGCCAAGGGCTGAGTGAAGCCGCCGCGTGTTGTAGACGTCGTCGATGAAGCGCGGGAGATCGGCGGTGACGTCCTCGAAGGTCTCGTATTCCATCAGGTACACCGCCTCGACCTTGAGGGTCTTCATGAAACTCTCGGCCATCGCGTTGTCGTAAGGGTTGCCGCGTCGGCCCATCGAGCCGACCAGGCCATGCTCGACGAGCAGCTGGCGGTAGATCTCAGAGGCGTATTGCCCGCCTCGATCAGAGTGGTGCACGCAGCCCGAAGGAGGTCGACGAGTACGCAGCGCGGCCTTGAGAGCCGCCAGCGTCAGTCGAGCGTCGACCGAGCGGCTGATCGCATAGCCGACCACCCGGCGCGACCAGGCACCGAGGATGGCGGCCAAATAGACGAAGCCGGCCGCGATCGCGATGTAGGTGATGTCGGCGACCCAGAGCTGGTTCGGAGCGTCAACGACCATGCCCTTGGCCCGGTCCGGGAAGATCGGGCGATCGTGATCGCTGTCGGTGGTGGTGACGAACCGCCGGCGCCGCCTCGGCTGCAGGTCGTGGGCACGCATCAGCCGGCGGACCTTCTTACCGTTGACGACGACCCCCTGGTGGCGCAGCGCAGCGCCGACGCGACGATAGCCGTAGGTTTCGAATTCGTCACAGATCGTGCGCATGCGGGCAACGATTTCGGCCTCGTCGGCCGGTGTGGCGGGCACGTCGTAGAACGTGGAGCGTGGCAGGCCCATCAGCCGGCATCCTTGGGCGATGGAGAGCCCGGGGGGCCGGTGATCACGGATGTAGGCGCGTTCGCGCTGCGCTTGCCGATGCCCCCTTTAGGAACTCGAGCTCGAGGGCCTGCTTGCCGACCAGTCGCTCGAGGGCGGCGATCCGGGCTTCATAGGCCTGGATCAGATCGGCGGCGCTGGCGTCGTCGTCGAAGGCGCCGGCCTCGTACTTCGCGACCCAGACGCGGATCAGATTGCGGCAGAGGTCATGCCGCTTCGCCAGGCCATGCACGGTCTCGCCAGCGAGGAACTCCTCGCAGACCTGGCGCTTGAACGCGACGCTGTGGGATCGATGCTGTCTTGCCATGGGCCTTCTTCCGAAAACCCGGCATCCCGGTCAATTCCGAGCTCCCTACTTGTCCGGCCTCAGGGGCGCACTCCACCTGGCGGACCCCAGCAGGGAGCCCTGGTTCGTGGCCGCTGACGTGTGCCGGTGCATCGGGCTGGAGAACAACAGGAAGGCACTCATGGCGCTCGCGGCCGAGGAGAAGGGTGTCACAATTTGTAACACCCCTGGCGGCCCGCAGCGAATGCGCACCATCACCGAGAGCGGCCTCTACAAGCTGGTCCTCCGGGCTCAGCCCGACCGTCCGCCCGCTGGGAGACGACGAGAAGGGGGTTAAAACTTTTAAGACCCCTGGCAGTTCGTAAGCGCTGTTGAGAGGGCACCTGCTCAAGGGCGGCGGGATGGGCGAGAGTGACGATCCTCGGTGGGGGATCGTTTCATGTCAGCTTTTGACCGTAGGGTTGACGCTGAGGTCCGCGAGGTCCGGCGGCTCGAGGTGATC
>DASTBR010000174.1:0-13199 GCA_035711945.1 Dehalococcoidia bacterium | reverse complement strand
CCGGCCCTGCTATTGCCAGGACGAGGTCTACTGCAAGGAAGTCAAGGAGGCGATCGAGAAGTACCAGATCTTCTTCGGCCTCAAGGTCACCGGCGTCCTCGACGAGCAAACTCTCGTGCAGATGCGCAAGCCGCGCTGCGGCAACACCGACGTCAGCCCCGACGAGGACGTCCGCAAGCGCGTCAACGACTACTGCACGAACGGCGTCTGGCCGATGACGAATTTGCAGTACTTCTTTGAGACGGGGACGAGCGACATCTCTGGCACCCAGGAGTGGGACATCTGCCGGCAGGCGCTCGACAAGTGGGCCGCGGTCACGCCGCTGACGTTCACGGAGACGGCAGTCGAGGCCGATGCGCAGATCCGCATCGCCTGGCGTGGCGGCGACCATGGTGACGGTTTCCCGTTCGACGGCGAGGGCAACGTGCTTGCCCACGGCTTTTATCCGCCGCCGAACCCGGAGCCGATCGCCGGCGACATCCACTTCGACAGCGGCGAGGAATGGGACACGGAGGACGGCGGTTTCTGGTGGTGGAAGCGACGCGACCTGATGACTGTCGCTGTCCACGAGGCCGGGCACGCGCTCGGGTTGTGCCACTCAACGGTCGAAGGCTCGGTCATGTGGCCTTCCTACGAGGGCGAGCTGCGGACGTTGCAGCCCGACGACATCCAGGGGATCCAGGCGCTCTACGGACCGCCGGTCGTCACGACGACGACGCGCTTTGCCGAGGCGAGCATGTGGGCGCTCAAGAACGGTGGCGGTTACGGCACCGTGGCCATCGACCTCGGTAGGAGGCAGCGCTTTCTGGCCTGGGCGAACGTGACGATGATCGATGCGCTCAACGACTTCGACAGCGACAACGCCGTCGTGGCCGAGGTCTTCCAGGTCGACGGCGTCGAGACGTGGAAGGCGGTCTTCGGCGGCGCGCACTGGGGACCAGCGGGCGATACCGCCAACGTGCACCAGGGCGCTTACGTCGGCTATGGCCAACGGGTGACGTTCCGCATCCGCTCGATTCATCACGACGACCTCGATGCCTATGGCATGGGCACGGTCATGACGCTCGACTGAGGCCGCAAGGAGGCTGACAAATGCTCGTCTATATGGTCTACGACAAGAAGACAGGGGATATCGTCCATGTTCACCGCGCGGTCGACGTTGAGGGCCGCAGCGAGGCCTGCAGCACGGACGAAGTACTGGCGGCAGTTCCCGGAAAGGTCGAGGTGAAGAACGTCGGTGTCGTGCCGGCAGAGTTTGAGGAGGTGCCGTCGGGACGCGACCTGCAGTTCAGCGTCGACGTTAAGAGCGGCGCCCTGGTGCGGACGCCGGTACAGCAGAAGGCCAGTACGACGACTCCGCAAACGGCACGCAGGTCGACAAGACAGTCAACCGCGCGCAAGCGGAGCAGGAGCTAAGCCATGGATGCGTACGAGGTCAGCCTCTGGGCTCTGAAGAACGGTGGCGGCTCGGGCAGCGCAACGATCGACCTGGGCCGCAACCGCAGCTTCCTGGCCTGGGCCAACGTGACGATGATCGACTCGCTCTCCGACTTCGATAGCGACAACGCGGTCGTCGCCGAGGTCTTCCAGGTCGACGGCAGCGAGACGTGGAAGGCGGTCTACGGCGGGGCCCACTGGGGTTCCGCGGGCGCCTCGTCGAACGTCCACCAGGGCGCGTACGTCGGCTTCGGGCGCCGCGTGACCTTCCGCATCAGGTCGATCCACTCTTCCGACCTCGACTCCTACGGCATGGGAATCGTCGTCGCTCTCTGATGCCGTGACATACATCACACGCGCGACTTAACAAGTCGTTCATCAGGGGCGGCTGGTAACAGGCGACGATAGAAGTGGCTGAGTAGTGAAAGGTTGTGTGAATGCTTGCCCCGTTTGAGACCCTGAACCTCGACCCGATGTACCTGCGCGAGAGGCGCGAGCTCGCGGCCCGCGTCCGGCCCGCCGTCAAGAAGGCGAACGTCGACCGCAGTGAGCAACAGATAATCCGCGAGACCTACGCCCAGCGCGGCGCGACCGTCTCCGTCGATCCCGGTCTGCTCGACCGAGTGCTCTGGGCTGGGATCGTCTAGAACTTCCCTTCCCAGCGTCAAGCTGCCACGGGGAAGGCGACTCTGCAGCTGGTTGAACTCCTGGCAGGCACCGCGCACCAGGCCTTCTTGAGACGCCACTCGATGCTGGGTGCGAACATTACGGTGGCAACTCCTCCGGCAATAAGCGCCAGACCCAGGAACATCGGTATGGTGAGGGTCTCGCCCAGGATCAGCCACCCCAGCAGCATGCTCGCAGGCGGGCTGATGTAGGTCACTATCGAGCCTCGAACGCTGCCGACGCGCGCCACCGCCCAGAAGTGCAGGAAATAGGCGGCGCCAGTCCCCGCGGCGCCGAGCATGACCAGGAATAGCCAGCCCTCGCGGGTAAGCGACCCGTAGCCCGGCATGCCCTCAAGCACGACCATCAGGAGGAAGGCTTGGATTGCGCCGCTGCTGAGTTTGACCGCAGTCAGTGTCACCGGGTCGTGGTCCAGCAGGAGCTTGCGGGCGTAAACGATGCTGCCGCCGTAGGTTATGGACGCGAGCATGACCGCTCCGATCGCTGTTCCATCGCCTTCCGTGATGGCTAGGACTCCGCCGCCGGTCAGAACGATAACGCCCAAGAGACCAAGAATGAGTCCGCCGAAGCGCACTATCGAGAGCCGCTCGTCTCGAGCCAGGGCTGCGGCTGTAACCATTGTGAAGAGCGGCGCGGTAGTTGCCAGGACGGCAGCTAATCCGCTATCGATCCTCGTCTGCGCGAACGCGAGCAGTGTGTAGGGCACGACTGTGTCCAGCGTCGCGAGAAGCGACGCCGCCTTGATCGTTTCTGCCCTCAACCGGGAAGGCGAGCCGTGCACCATCAGGAACCCGACCGCCGCCACGGCCGCGAAGCCGAGTCGTCCCGCCACTACCTCGCTCGCAGCTATCTGCTGGACCAGGAGACCCACGAAGAGAAAGTTGGCCCCCCGCAGCATCCCTGCTGCGAAAAGAGCTCCTGTGGCGTTCTTTGTCATCGGCCTGGACTCCATCTCGATGTCGGCGGTTTCCGACCGCTGCACCCTCAAGCTATGGGCGTGCCACAGGCAGGACTTGAAGAAGGTCTGGAGGTGATGTGGAGATTTGCTAGAGATGCAGGTGGCGGTTAATCGCGCCAGCGTAGCTCGAAGAGACGTACTGGGTCTTCAAACCCTCGCAGTGCCGAATGGCCTCTATCGCTGAAGGTGAAGCCGCGACCAGCGACCAGCTGGCGGACCACGTCGGAGACTAATATTTCTCCGCCGTCGGCCTCGTCTGCGATTCGCTTCGCCAGGATTACAGCCGTGCCGAACAGGTCGCCCTCCTCGGCGATGGGTTCGCCTGTGTTCAGGCCGGCCCGCACCCTCAGCTCTATTTCACCCTGCTCCGACTGCTCCGTAGCCGCCCGCTGCACGGCGATTGCGCACTCCAGGGCCCGCGTGGCCGAGGGAAAGGAGGCCATGAATCCGTCGCCCATCGTCTTGATCTCCGAGCCGCCATGGGCAGCCAGCGCCTGGCGGACACGCTTCTCATGCTCGCGGAGGAGTGCGCGCGCCTTTTCGTCACCGAGCTTTTGGGTCAGTGCCGTGGAGCCTTCAATGTCAGTGAAGAGGATCGTCTTGACGTTCTCGCTGACGGCGCGGTCTCGATGCTGCGCGACGCCCAGGAAGCTTCTGACCTCCCTCAGGAACTCAGGCCAGGCTGGCTCGTTCTCCAGCAAGATGTGGTTCCTTGAATCAAGGGTGACGAGCCGTGCGTCTTTGATGCCGGACGCCAACTTCCTGCCCCACTCATAGGGCACGCGTAGCTCGTTGCGGGCATGGCAGACGAGCGTGGGTGCCTTGATCTCGGGTAGTAGAGCTTGAACGTCGATCTGATCGAATGTCTCCATGAACCTTACGGCGTTTTCGGGAGAGGCCGAGACGCGGCAGATGTCGCTGAACCAACGCATCTCCTCGGGCCCTCCGTCCGGGATGAAGCCTGAAGCGAAGAGCTGACGGTAGGCTGGGTCATCTCGGCCCCATCCGAACTTCGTGAGCGTGATCAAGGCCTGCCTCTCTTCGAGTTGCTCCCTCGTGGGATTTCGGTTGGCGCGGCCAACAGCGTAGGAGCCGAGCAGGATGAGCCCGCTGACCCGCTCCGGGTGGCGGGCGGCGTAGGTGATAGCTACTGGCCCACCCTGCGAGATCCCCAGAAGAGTGAATTTCTCCAGGCCAAGCGCGTCGACGACAGTTTCCAGGTCCAGCACCCACCCTTCGAACGAGAAGTTGTCGAACTCCCAATCGGACAGACCGCAGCCCCGTTCGTCGTAGCGGACGAGCGTGTGATCACGGGAAAGCTCTTCGACCCAATGCCGCCAGATTGGGCTCCGCCAGTCGAATTCAAGGTGATTGAGCCAGTTGGCCGTCTTCACCAAGGGTGGGCCGCTGCCTGTAGTCGCGTACGCGATGCGAACGTTGTCCGGCGTGACGCAGAAGCGAATTTGCTGCTCAAGCCGTCCCGCCTGGACCCCAGGCTCAGGGCTGACAAAGGCCGTGGTCGCAGCTCGAGGTTGTCCCCCGGGCGACTCGAGAGTCTTGGTGGTGGCCACGAATCGATAACCGCGACCATGCGCGGTGCGGATGACTCGTTGTTCTCGCCCGTTGTCTCCCGTCGCTTTACGGGCGGCCATGATGCGACTATTGAGGGCTGCGTCGGAAATGAAGTGATCTGGCCAGATCCTGTCTATCAGCTCGCGCTTCGTCACCACTCGATCGTGGTTCTCAACAAGGAACGAGAGCAGATCGAAGACCTGTGGCTCGAGCGGAACCCGTTGTCCCCCTCGTCGCAGCTCAAACAGGCTCGTGTCCAGTTCATACCCGTCGAAGGCGTAGATCATCGGCCACGTATGAGGGTATCGAACCAAGGCCTGATCGGGCCCTCGACCGCAGTGAGCAGCAGATCATCCGCGAGACCTACGCCCAGCGCGGCGCGACCGCCTCCGTCGATCCCGGCCGGCCGAGTGCTCTGGGCCGGGATCGTCTAGGGCACTAGTTCCACGACGCCTCACCGCTGCCCAGCGGCGCTGTGGCCAGCTCCCAGCGAGGCCACGTTTCCGACATCTGCAGCGGTGGTCGCACGTAGGTCATTCGGCCGTAGTCCGTGTCCCGTTCCTCGGTGAATCCCGAGGTCTCACCGAGACCGGGGGCGCCCGACGGATCGAGGTCGTGGCCGAGCTTGTAGTACCACATGCTTGTCTGGGAGAGCGAGACCGTAACCCGCCACGAGCCGCCCTCGGCCGCCCGCCGGCGCAGCGCCATCATCGTTCCCAGCGCTGCGAAATAGCCTGTGGTGTAATCGTTCATCGCAGCGGGCGCGAGGTTGGGGTGGTCTTCGCCACCCTGGATCACCATCACGCCGGTGGTCGCCTGCGCGAGCTGCTCCCAACCCGGCCGCTCCGCCCACGGGCCGTCGTGGCCGAAGGCGTTCTCGGAGACGTAGATGACCCCCGGCCGCAGCGCGGCGACCTGCTCGACGCCGAAACCACGCCTCTGCAGCGAGCGATGTTGGAATCCCTGTGAGAAGACATCGGCGCCGCGGATTAGCTCGCGAAGCTTTTCCGCTTGGTGAGGCTCATTCAGGTCGATGTAGGCCTGGCGCTTGCCGTGGCCTGTGTCCATCTCGAACCCGTCGAACGTCGGCAAATTCGGCGAGGCGATGTGCAGGACGTCCGCACCGTGCTCGGCCAGCGTCCGTGCGCAGGTAGGTCCGGCCAGCACCCGCGTCAGGTCGAGCACGCGGACGTCGCTGAGAGGTCGGTCGCCTTCGTCAAACGGCTCAGCAGGCGAATCCCCTACTTTCGTCAGCTCGATGACGGGCTTGGACGCGAGGACCTGCCCCTGGGGATGGCCAAGCCACTCGTCGTTGGTCCGGCAGATCGCCGCGCAGAGTCCCTTGGCGCCCAGCGCGTCTTCAAGCTCCTGCGAGCCTCGCTTTAGGACGGCGGCTTGGATGTCATCTGCTTCCGCATCCATATCGAGACCGAGCTCTTCGATGATGCCGGGCGTGTCGTTGAAGCTGCCGTGCAGGAGAATCCACCGGCCATCTGCGCAGCGCCACACCCACGTGATCGGAGGCCCGCCACGATCAGGGCGGCCCAATGCCGCACCATCGACCTGCAACAGCGAGTAGCTCACCAGCGAAGCCGCCGCATGTCGGATATCGATCGCCAGCGACTGACTCTTGCCGCCTCGCTCCTGCCAGATGCGATTAGCCTCTTGCCCCACGAGCGCCAGCGCCGTCGAGGCGCCCTCGCCCAGGTGGAACGGGCTCGGCAGCACCGGGTCGTCGCCTTCGACAGTGACATCGGTATCTGCGGCCAGCTCCAGCCCGGCCAGCGTGGCTGCCTGTTCGATCGCCCCGCGCCGCATCTCTAGGCCGTCACTGGCGAGACGCTGGCCAGGAAGTCGACAATCGCCTGGCGAAACTCCTTTGCTCCCACAGCGGTCAGGTGGTCGCCGGGCACCTTTACGTACTTCGCGTTTGGGATTGCCGCGGCCAGCTTCTTGGCTGAGACGATCAGGGTGTCGCCCTCGCCGACAAGCACCATGACCGGCAGCTTCACGTCGGCCAGCTTCGCGGCATCGAAGCCACTACGGCCGGCCCTTTGCATCGCGAAGAGGGCTTGCAGGTCATTTCCCATGCGCTCGGCGAAGATGCGAAACTGTCGTCCGACTTCGTTATCCGGCCCTGCTCCCTCGATTGACTCCATTGCCCGGGCGATGGCCTCGGAACGTTCGCGCGGGAAGTTGCCGGCGACCAGCGCATCGCCCACGCCCGAGAGGATGACGCTGTTGAACCGCTCGGGCTTGCGCACCAGCAACGAAGCCGAGAGGAAGCCGCCCATTGAGTAGCCACAGAGGTCGGCCTTCTCGATGCCAAGGTTGTCCATCACCGCGATGGCGTCGTCGGCCATCTTCGTGCCCCCATAAGCCGCCGGTTCGTACGGTTTCTCGCTCTTGCCGTGTCCGCGGCAGTCGAGGGCGACGACTTTGCGTCCAGATTTCGTGATGGCGTCAATTACGCCGGGCGCCCGCCAGTTCAATTCGATGCTTGCGGCGAAGCCGTGGATCAGGACGACCGGCGGTCCGTCGCCCTCGACCTCGTAGTGAATCCTCACGCCGCCAGACTCGATGTCAGGCATTTCGCTCTCCTTGTCTGCCACTTGGAGGTCAATTTATTACAAGTAGCAGACCCACCCGCGCAGGCATAATCGAGCCACCAGTTCGACAAAGGAGTTCAAACCTTGACCAGTCAGAAACCGGTATTTCTCTCGTTCGGTGTGTTCGTGAATGACATGGCCGCATCGCTCGCGTTCTATCGCCGCCTGGGCATGAACATACCCGCCGACGCCGACCAGCACGTTCACTATGAGCTCGAGCTGCCCGGCGGCATCAGCATGGAGTTCGACACCATCCAGATGACCAAGGGCTATGACCCCGGCTGGGAGGAGCCCGCAGGCGGCAGCAGGACTCTCATCCAATTCAGACCGCCGTCGCGAGAGGCAGTCGATGAGCTCTTCCACGAGTTGACGGCTGCGGGCTACCAGGGGCACCAGGCGCCGTTCGACGCCTTCTGGGGCTCTCGGTATGCCGCCGTCTACGACCCCGATGGCAACCTTGTCGGTCTCAACAGCCCCAGGGATCCGGACCGCGGCGGCCCCCCGCCCGTGTGACTCTGCGCGACTGACCGTCGCGTCCAATAGCATTAGCCGACAAACCCGTGACTCGGAGGACTCATGACACGGCTACGCTTCGGCGCGTTCCTCGCGCCTCACCACCCCATCGGCGAGCATCCGACGCTCCAGTTCCAGCGTGACCTCGACCTGGTCACTCACCTCGACCGCCTCGGCTTCGACGAGTTCTGGTGCGGCGAGCACCACTCATCGGGCTGGGAAATGATCGCCTCGCCGGAGATGTTCCTCGCCGCCGCCGGGCAGAACACCAGCCGTATCATGCTCGGTACCGGCGTCGTCTCTCTGCCCTACCACCACCCGTTCAACGTTGCCCAGCGCATCGTCCAACTCGACCACATGACCAACGGGCGCGCGATCTTCGGCTCAGGCCCAGGCGCGCTGCCATCCGACGCGCGCACCCTCGGTATCAACCCTATGGTGCAGCGCGACCGCCAGGACGAGGCGCTCGGCGTCATCATCCGCCTCCTGCGCGGCGAGCCGCGCTTCAGCTACGAGAGCGAGTGGTTCACCCTACGTGATGCAGAACTGCAGATCCTCCCGTTGCAGGAGAACATGCAGATGGCCGTCGCCTCGACGATCAGTCCCTCGGGAATGCAGCTGGCTGGCAAGTACGGTATCGGCGTGTTGTCGATCGCCTCGACCTCGAACGAAGGACTGCAGGCGCTGCCGACCCAATGGAGCTTCGCTGAGGAGGCGGCGGCAAAGCACGGCCAGGCGGTGGACCGCAAGAACTGGCGTGTCCTCATGGCGTGGCATCTCGCCGAAACCAAGAAACAGGCCGAAGCTGAGGCGAAGCTCGGCCTGCAGCGCTGGCACAACGAGTACAACGTACGCGTGCTCGGACGGCCGGGGGCAACCCACGTCGACGACCCGGACGAGCTCCTCGCGCAGACGGCCGGTCAGGGTGCAGCGGGCGCCGGGGCAGCCGTGATCGGCACGCCCGACGAGATGGTTGCGGCCGTGCGCGGGATCCAGGAAATCACCGGCGGTTTCGGTACCGTGATCGGCTTCGCTCACGACTGGGCGAACCGTGAAGCAACGCTCCGCTCGTGGGAGCTTTTCGCCCGCTATGTCGTTCCCGAGCTCAACGGCTTCAACAGCCGGCAGATCGCCTCGGCCGAGTACCTCCACGAGAACAAGGAAGAGCTGATCGGCGGCGCGACTGCCGCGGTGATGGCGAAGATCCAGGAGAACGAGAAGGCCGCTGCGGCGATGGCAGTGACGATCAAGCAGATGCAGGAGGCACAGGGCGGCGGCTGGCGGCCAGGCTACGCGCCGGACTCTGAGGAGGAAGGCGCACCGGCACCCGCTGGCAGCGCCGATGGGCGGGAAGCGTGACCGCGACCAGCCCTAGAGTCCAACTCGTGCTCGACGAGATGGAGCGGCACCGCCATCAATTCGAGCCGTTCGTCCGTTCGCTAAGCCAGGAGGAGCTGGCGACGCCCGTTCCCGACACCCCATGGACGGTCAAGGACTACGTCGCCCACCTCTGCACGATCGATGGATTGATTGCCACCGGCTTCCAGGCCTTCGCCGGACAGTCCTCTGCGCCGCCGATGGACATCCCTGTCGAGACGCCGTTCGACATCGACGACTGGAACCAGGCGGCGGTCGAAGCTCGCGCCGATGCGAGCATCGATGAACTGTTAGACGAAGGCGCGCGGCATCGCGCGGACATGGAGCAGGTCTTCGCAGCGGTCGGCGACGAGCAGCTAGAGATCCAGGTTCCCTACGGAACGCGGCGAGCCTCAGGGTTGCCCGACACGCCCGTTGCCTTGCGCGAGATCCTCTGGGCTATCTCGCTGCACGATCCGACGCACACGCAGGACATCCTGCGCGCGCTGCCGGGGCGAGCCAACGAGCCCTGGGTCAAGGAGTGGCTGGCCTCGGTGCCGGTCGACACCGTGCACCCGGACATAGCTGCCCGTCGCGCTTAGACCAACTCCTGCTCCGGTAACGAGGCGTCCATGAGCTGGTCATACGCCAGCCCCCACGGGGGCCGCAGGAAGCCCAGCGCCCGCACATCCTCGAACCAGAAGCCGAACGGCGAGTTCCGGCTGAGCGTGCCGCCACCGATGACTCTGCAGATGCCTGTCAGCGCTGATTCGGCCAGCCAAGCGCTGGCAGTCTTGCCTCGGAGGACGTCGGGCAACGCTGCTGACCCTGCTTGCTCGACCGACGTCAGCATGCGCTCGTAGACTTGCTCGATCGTCCAGGCGTCGGTCGACGAGTTGACCCACTCGACTCTCTCGTACGCTCGCAAAGATTCGAGCTTTCCCTGGAGTTGTTCGCGGGCCGCTTCGACAGCGGCCTGGACGATGCCCAGGACCACCGCCGTGAACAGGCAACCCACGAAGGCTCCCGCCGCGGCCGCGGCCTCGCGCATCTGCCCGGCCCGGGCATAGCGCTTCGCCGGGTAGCCTTCGAAAAGGAAGCTGTGGCTTTGCGTGGCCGCCATGCCGTGGCCGTCCCACGGCGCAAGGAGCTTCATCCCCGTTGAGCCGTCCCACTTCGCATCGCGCACATCGATGTAGAACCAGTCGGCTTCGTCGCTATCGTCGGCGACCGCCGTCGTGATCATGTAAGAGGTGATTCCAGAGCCGCTGCCAAAGTGCTTCTGCCCGCTGATGCGATAGGCGCCGTCCGAGTCGCGAATCGCCTGTGCCTTGGTTTTCCCGATGTCTCCGCCGCTACCGGGCTCGGAGGTGATCGTTCCCCACCAGGCTCCAGAGCGCGCCGTTTCGGTGACCGCCAACGTCTGCGCTCGCAGAGGGCCTTCTTCGTGCCAGGGCATCGCCAGCCAGAAGGAGAGAACAGCCGGATGCATCGAGCTGACCAGCGCAACGGATGAGTCAGCCCTACCTAATGTGCGGAGCAACTCCGAGACCGGCCGTGTCGAGGTCTCGATGTTCTCCCACAGCCCGCCGGATTCGGCGGGGACGCCGGTGAGCAGGAAGCCGGCGTCGCGCAGACGGTCGAAGTCCGCCTGGACCAGCGATGTGCGTTTCTGACGTTCCTTACGGTTGGCCGCAAACTCGTGGGCCAGGGCGATGACGTTCTGGAAAACTTCGTCTACTCGCATACCCGCGGATCGTATCCGCTGTGGGCTTAACTTCGAGTGAACGCTTAACTGGCGCCGATCATCTGCAGTCGGAAAGTCGGGTGATCGGCCGGGTTCGGCAGCGTCTTCCAGAAGGACTCGACGGTGCGCCCGGCCTTCTTGCGATAGATCTCGATGATTCCGGCTCGTTCTTCTACTGGAACTTCCGTTGCCTGGAAAAGCTCGACTGAGTCACCTCGGCCCAGTTGTCCCCGCCCGCCGGCAGCCCGCAGGTTACGCACCCAGTCTGTTTCTCCGCGTGGCGAGACGATGTAGCGGCTCCCTTCGTGCTCCACCGGGATCACAGGGACCTGCTCAAGCTCTCCGCTTCGGCGCTTGCGGACCGAAAGAGTCTCGACGCCGCTAAGCCCGAAGCGCATGGCGATTGGATTGAAGACCTTCTGTGTCGTCCAGAGCGGCTTCAGGTACACCATGACGTCGCGGCTAGAACAGGTCGCCGCCGGTGGCCGGCGCCGTCGTGCCGTGCTCCTTGTAGGCCTTGAGGACGTTGCGACCAACCGTCCACTTGTGAACCTCGTCGGGCCCGTCGACGAGACGCTGCGAGCGGATGCCCGTGTACCAGCGCGCCAGCGGCGTGTCGTGGCTATAGCCCAGCGAGCCGTGCAGCTGCAGGGCCGTGTCGACGACCTTGTGGACCATGTTGGCCAGGTAGACCTTGGCTATCGAGTTCTCCTGCCGCATGTCCATGTGGTTGTCCATCTTGTAGGCGATGTGCAGCAGCATCAGGCGGGCGATGTAGAGCTCGCTCGCGCACTCAGCCAGCATGAACTGCACGGCTTGGCGCTCGGCCAGCGGCTTGCCGAAGGTCGACCGCTCGGTGACCCGCTTGGCGGCCATGTCGAGCGCCCGCTGCGCCATGCCGATGTTGTGCATACCGTGGCGGAGGCGGCCGTAGCCGAGGCGGTGCTGGCCCATGGCGAAGCCGTTGCCCTCGCCGCCGATCAGGTTGGCGTGTGGGACAACCAGGTTCTCGATCTTGATCTCGCAGTGGCCGCCCCAACGCTCGTGCTCTTCGTCCGTCGCGCCCATCACCGGGATGTTGCGGATGATCTTGTAGCCCGGGTCGGGCAGCTCGACGAGGAACGTGCTGAACTGCTTGTGGCGCTCGGCGTCGGGGTTGGTCTTCGCCATCAGCAGGGCATAGTCGGCCAGGTTGGCTGCGCTGCTGAACCACTTTTCGCCGTTGATGATCCAGTTGTCGCCGTCGCGCACGGCGCGGGTCTGCATGCCGGTCGCGTCGGCGCCTGCTGCTCGCTCGGTCATCGAGAAGCAGACGCGCTTCTCGCCCTCGGTCAGCGGCTTGAGGAAAGCTTCCTTCTGATAATCGGTGCCATGGGTGAAGAGGGTCAGGATGGTGGCGTCGTCAGGGCCCTGTGTGTTGAGGGCGAGGGCGCCGAGCCGGCTTTCCCCCAGCTCGATCTGGACGAGCGCGTTGGCCAGCGGATCGAGGCCCATGCCACCCCACTCGGCGGGCAGGAACGGCATCCAAAGGCCCTGTGAGCGTGCTTTGTCCTGCAGAGGCTTAACTACCTCTCGGACCGATTTGTTGTGCAGTTCGTCCTCCGCCGGAATTACGGTCTCTTGAACGAACGTGCGGACCTTCTCGCGGACCGCCTGAGTTTCTTCCGGTATTGCAAAGTCAACCATCTCGTCCTCCCAGCGGACTCAAATCACATGCGTGTCAGAGAAGGGTAATCCCGTCGCAGCCTCAGTGCATCCGCTCAGGCCACTGCGGCGGAACCGGACTTCAGCCCATTGGCTATCACTCCGGCGGCTTCGAGGCGTTCGATCTCCTCAGCCGACAGGCCAAGCTTCTCTTGTAAGACCTCCACCGTGTGCTCACCGAGAAGCGGGGCGGGCTGGAGAGCGACTTCTGAGTCGCTCAAGTGAATCGGGGGCGCGGGAACCCTCATCTCACCGCGAGTTGGATGCTCATAGGCGACAACCTGGCCGCGCTCCAGGAGATGCGGGTGCTCGAGGATGTCCCGCGTGTCAAAGACAGCGCTGGCCGGTACGCCGTGGGCGGCGAGGTACTCCATAGCCTCGAACTTGGTGTGCTGACGGGTCCAGGCAGAGACTTCTTCGTCAAGCGCATCGCCGTTCTCGAGGCGCGCGCGGACGGTGGAAAACCGTTCGTCCGTGCCCAGCTCTGGCCGGCCGATCGCCGTTATCAGGGCGTCCCACATTCGGTCGGTGACGACCATGACCATGATGTAGTCGTTCGGTCCGCCCGGCGCGCAGGGATAAAGGTTGGTGGGTGAGATCGCGCGATTGCCGCGCC